>JAESQQ010000059.1 GCA_016765095.1 Planctomycetota bacterium
GACGCAGAGCAAGAGGCGCGAGCGGTGACGGCGCTCGCGCGCGGAGAGGGGCGAAGCTGGATCCTGCTCGGCGACAGCCTCCGCGACCAAGGCAAGCTGAAGCAAGCCCTTGAGGCCTATGAAAAGGCGCGGGCCCTGGCCCCCAAGGCGCCGGTCGTCGCGAGGCGGATCGCCCGTCTGGCAACGGCCCGGCCCCGCAGTGGCGATACGCCCGCAGACGGATTTGCGTTTTGGGATCAGCGGATCCCTGTGCGGGGGACGGCCGCAGTCAGTGACCTCGTGCCCCCGCCCGTGATCCTCGGGGATCGGGTCGCGGTTCCCGCTGCGGGCCTCGTTGACATTTACGGGCTCGACGCCAAAGACGGCCGCATGGCCTGGCGCTTTGCGCCTGACCCCCCGGTTCCCGAGGAAGGCGCCAAAGCCAGCCAGTATGGGTTGGAGGTCGTCTCCCTCGTGCCGGTTTCGCCGGGGGTGGCGGCCGCCGTCGACCCAGCCCGAGCCATGGATCGGAGGCCGCTCCTCTGCGTGCTCTACAACCTCTACTGGCGCCCAAGCCACCGGTCGTGGCGGAAGGCGTCGTTTCGGGGCCTCCTTGGCTACGTCGTCGATCCCTCGACAGGGAAGAAGCTCCTTCAGCTCGACCTCGACCAGTTGGCTCAGGTCGTTCGGCCCTTCCCGGTCTCGCGCGGAGGGCGGATCTTGGCCTGCGGCAGCCCCCGCAGTCGGCGCCTGGAGATCGAGCTCGTCGACTTGATTCGCCAGGAGACGCTCTGGCGAGCGAGCGTTCCCAAGAGCGTCCGGCGCCCCCTTCTGTTGGGGGCCAAGATCCTGCTTGGGTTCGACGGAGGCGTGATCGCAATCGACGGGGCGGGCGAGAAGCTCTGGACGCACCAGCGAGATCCGAAGGGCCCAATCGCGACGACGAACCTCGCGGGCGGACGCGGGCGCTGCTTTTACGGGACGGCGGACGGGAAGCTGATCGGGCTGTCCCTCGAAGACGGGAAGCCTGTCGACGAGCTCTCGGTTGGGAAGCGGCTGACGGGAGTCGCGATCGGGGCCGGGCGGGTGTTCGCGGCAGAGCGAGGAGGCCGAATCTACGGGCTCCCGCTGAGGGGAACCGCCGCGGTGGGGAGCTGGACCCAGGTCGGGACCAAGGCAGCCAGCCGGACCCTGTTCTTTGCGGGCGGAAAGCTGTTTGCACTCAACGGCTTCGACGACTCGTTTCGCGACGAGATCCCGCTCCTGATCGCCTTTGACCCCGACACGGGGCAAGTCCTCCTCCAGCGGCCAGTCGTCCGTCAGGCCATGGTCGCCCACGACGATCACTTGGTCGTGATCGCGAGCGGGGGGGCCCGCGTCGCGGGTGGGCTTCGCGTGATCGGGGCGAGCCCCCGCCAGTCCGTTGACGCGGCCAGTCAGCGCGAGTCGGAGCTGCGAAGCGCCGCCGCAGACGCTTTAGCTGAGGGTCAGTTCGAGGTCGCCGCGATCGTGTCTCGCAAGCTTCTGAGCCGTCTCGGGGGGTTGGATACGCTCAGCGACGAGACCCTCGCCTTCTTGGCGAAGGTCTTGGCTCGAAGCAAGCGCCCGATCGAGGCCCTCGACTTGATCCACTACGCCGAGGAGCGAGCCGAGCTCGCCGGGGCCGCCAGTGAGCGGTGGTTGAAGCTCTCGCTCGACTTGAACCTAGAGGAGCCCCCAGAGGAGCCTGAGCCGAACCCGACGCCAAACCCGACGCCAAACCCGACGCCAAACCCGAACGCGACGCCTCCGGGGAAGAAGCCCCCACGGAAGAGGCCCGGCTTTGGGCCCAAGCCGAGCCCAGCGCCCAGCGAGGCCCCCACGCCGGCGCCCAGCAAGGCTCCGCCCTCCGACTAGTGGCTGGACCCGGAGATACCGGTCCACGTGAATGTAGGGGCGGGGTTTACAGAGCCTGACGCATCAGAGTTCAAGAGGAGAGTCCGTCTGTCTCGCCGGGACAGGCGTCGGGCGGGGGTAAACCCCGCACCCTACGGATCGCACAGGCGCCCTCGGAGGGGGCCGGCCCGAGCTGTCCGTGCAGAACCACCGTGCCGACCTTCGCTTGATCCGTGGGCCCCCCCCAGGGCCCAGGAAACCCTTATCGTTGGCCCGATCGATCGGGGATCCCAGTGATTGGCCTCCTGCGGGCGGTTCTCCGCCAGCGAATTTTGCTCAACCTGTTGTTCCTGCTTCTGTTGGTGGGCGGGGTCCTCGCCTATCGCACGATCCCCGTCGACGTCTATCCAGACGTGCCCTTTAACGAGGCGACGGTCACGACGGTGTGGCCTGGAGCGACCGCCAAAGAAGTCGAACTCCTCGTCACGCAGAAGATCGAGGACGAGCTTCTCTCGCTCCAAGACGTCTCTAAGCTCCGCAGCCGGAGCACGCGCACCCGCTCTCTGATCAATATCAAGTTCGACGAGCGGCTGACCCCCGAGCAGTTCACCGATCGCCTGCACGACGTGCGGGCCGCCGTCGCCCGGCTCAACGACCTCCCGGCGGAGGCCAAGCGGCCCGTCGTCGCGCCGTTGACGACTTGGGAGCTCTGGCCGCTTTGCCAGGTCGTGATCTCGGGGGGCCAGCCAGGGCGAGTGTTCTCGGTCGACGAGGAGTTTCAGTCGCGCCAGGTGGGGCGAGCCCTCGTCTCGGCGCTTCGCCAGATCGACGGGATCCAGAAGGTCGGGGAGACCTTTCGAGAGCCGGAAGTTCAGATCCAAGTTCACCAAGACAAGCTCTGGAGCCTCGGGGTAACACTGACCGAGGTCGCCGATCGCTTGCGCCTCTTGAATCGCGACTTCGCGGCCGGCCAGCTCAACCTAGAGGGCAGCCAGTTCGTCTTGAACACGCGCGGCGGCAAGGAGGACCCGGCTCGGCTCGAGGAGTTGATCTTGTTCGAGCGGGGAGAGCTGGGCCCGATTCGGCTCGGCGACCTCGCGACGGTCCGAATGGGCTTCGAGGAGGCGTTCGTTTACCAGCGCTTCAACCGGCGCCCGGCGCTGGTGCTCTCGGTGGTCAAGGAAGGCGCCGCGGACTCGGTCGACCTCGTCAAGAGGATCGATCTCGAGCTGGATCGGTTCCGCGAAGCGCAGAAGGACGAGCTTCCCGAGGGCGTCAAGGTCGACCTCGTCATGGACTCGAGTCAGATCATTCGGAGTCGAATCCGAATGCTGGTCAACAACCTGATCGGCGGGATCATTCTCGTCGGGATCGTCCTCTGGCTCACGCTTGGCGCTCGCAACGCCTTCTTGGCCCTGCTCGGAATCCCGTTCTCGGTCCTCTGTGCGCTGATCCTGTTCCAGCCCATGGGGCTCACGATCAACGCGATCAGCCTGTTTAGCTTGGTCCTCGTCTCGGGAATGGTCGTCGACGACGCGATCGTGGTTTTGGAGTCGATCTATCAGCGCGTCGAGGCAGGGCTCGAGATCTCAGAGGCGGTCGTGCTTGGAACGGCTGAGGTGATCGGGCCGGTGTTCACCTCGACCCTGACCACGGTCTGCGCGTTCCTCCCGATGCTCCTCATGGACGGGGTCATGGGCCAGTACTTCGCGGTTGTGCCCAAGACGGTGGCAGTCACGCTCGTGGCCTCGCTGGTCGAGTGCTTCTTGATCCTCCCGATTCACTACCTCGAGTTTGGGCCCCGGACCGTCGCGGCGCCGCCCAAGGAGGAGGGGCGTGGCCTGGTGCTTCGCCTCGCGGACGCCGTCGCGAGGCTAAATCGGCGCCTGATTCGACGACCGCTTCTGGTCGTGGCCGGAGGGGTCTTGCTCGTGGCCATGGCCGGCGGCCTGGCCTCCCGAATCCCGGTCCAGCTCTTTCCCTCCGACTTCAATATCTACGCGGTCACAGCTCAGCTTCCGCAGGGATCGACGCTCGAGCAGTCCCGCCAGGTGGCGGTGTTCATTGAGGAGAAGCTCCAGGGCATGGTCGACGAGGGGGAAGTCAAATACTTCGTCTCGACGGTCGGGACGGCTTGGAGCACGGACAACGTGTTGGTCGTGGCGTCAGACTTGGTCCAGGTGACGCTCGTCATGCGCGACGACGAGGAGCACCCCGAGCGACTCCTCAACAAGACCCAACGCCTCGTGAAGAAGGCCTTCGAGGAGGCAGGTGCCCCCTCGGTTCGGCGCATGATCGTGGCGGCGCCCAACGACGGCCCACCGACGGGCAAGCCCGTTCAGGTTCGCTTGCGACTCGCCGACTACGAGCAGGCCGAGGCCTACGGGCGCCGGGTCGAGGAATACCTCAGTTCGATCGACGGGGTTCACTCGGTTGAGCGAGATCTCGACCGGGGCCCGATTCGTCTGGACCTCAGCGTGCGCGAGTCGGCCCGGGCTCTCGACGGCGTCGACGAAGCGGCGGTCGGCGTTTTGTTTCAGGCGAGCAACATTGGCGCCAAGGTGGGGACCTTCAAGGACCCTCGCTATGGCGAGGCCTACGACATGCGGGTCCTCCTCGCCCCAGACGACCGCAAGGGCTTGGCCGGCTTGGTCGCGAGTCCGCTTCGCCACCCCCAGAGCGGCGAGCTGCTGCCCGTCAGCCACTTCGCACGTATCTCTGGGCGGGCGAGCTTCAAGGCGCGCCCTCACTTTGACGGGCGTCGCGTGGTGACGATCAGCGCGGACGTCGACCCGCAAAAGCTCACGAGTCGCGAGGTCAACCGCTTGCTGGGGGCCTGGCTGAGCGAGACGGGGATCGCAGGCGCGGTTGAGCACGTCGGCTTGGGGGGCGAATTCGAAGAGACGAACCGCTCGTTCGCCTCGCTGGAGCGGGCCTTCTACCTCGCCATGCTCCTGATCTATGTGATCCTCGCGACCCAGTTCAAGAGCTACTTTCAGCCCTTGATCGTGCTCGTCTCGGTCCCCTTTAGCTTCGTGGGCGTTGTGCTGGGGCTCCTCGCAATGGGGATCCCGTTCACGATCACGAGCTTTGTAGCGACCGTCGGTCTGTCTGGGGTCGTGGTCAACGACGTGATCGTGCTCGTGGCGTTTGTGAACGGACTTCGAGCGAGTGGGACTCCCCTCAACGAAGCCGTCGTGGAGGGAATTCGGCGTCGCTTCCGGCCGATCCTGATGACCTCTGTGACCACGATCCTGGGCCTAATGCCCATGGCGCTTGGGCTGGGCGGGTTCAGCAAGATCTGGTCGCCCTTCGCGGCCACCATGTGCTTTGGGCTCATGAGCGCGGTGTTCTTGATCGTGCTGGTGGTTCCAAGCCTGATCGTGCTCGTGGGCGAGTCTAAGCCGCGCGAGGAAAGCTGATCGCGGGTCTACTTCCGGTCGAGCTCGAGGTAGAGCATGGCCCCGCCCACGGTCGCGACGGGAATCGCGAGGGCGTTGAGGACGGGGAGTGTGAGGAAGAAGAAGAAGCTCGCGCCGTAGCCAAAGAAGCGCCATTTGTGCGTTTTCCAGAGCCGGAGTTTCTCGCCCGGGGCGTAGCCGCGGCGCACGAGGTGAATGTCGGAGAAGTCCATGCTCGCGAAGATCGAGGGCGGCAGGATCATCCAAACCAGGCTCCCAACGACCGGCACAAACAGGATCGGAAGCAGGAGCAGAATCACGACTCCCTGGAGGAGGCCGAGCAGGACTGCGTCCAGCATGGCCCAGGCGATCGTGAGGTGGCTCGTCTGGAACTCGACCCGGTCCTGCCCGTTGGTCAAGAGCGCGCGGTCCGTGGCGCCGCCTAAGGCCTCCATGAAGGGCGTGAACAGGAGCTTGTAGAGGATCCCGAGCGGGAAGGCAGTCAGGAGCCAGGCCAGCAGGATCGGGACGACGAGGACCGCGAAGAACTCAAACAGCCTGAGCAAGAACCGGAGCACGTTGCCGACGTATTCCCAGACCCCCGTCCAGTCGGCCATGGCGTTGTTGGCGATGGTGTCTGCGTGCTGGACCAAGTAGATCGCGCCCCAGAGGCCGAGGAGGGCGACGATCATGTTGATCACGAGCGGAACGACTGCGAACTTCCAGAGCTTTGGATTTCGCAGCAGGAACCATGCCCCGCGGGGGAGGTAGCCTGCGCCGCGCATGAACTCGCCCGGCGCGTAGCCGCGAGCTTTGATCTGGATGCGCTCGGCGAGGCCTTCTTTGAGGTCCGCGAGCTCTGAGCAGCAGGCCGGGCAGCCAGCGGGGCTCGAGCGGAGGTCCCCACACGTGTTGCAGCGTTCGCCGAGCTTGCCCGAGTAAGGGAGCCAGTCCTCAGGCGCTGTCGTGAAGTCTTGCTCGATCGGACTCAGGGCTGCGGGCGTGGTGCCGGCTTGCTCTTTCTTGGCGCTGTCAGGGGTCTCAGGCGTGGTGCCGGCTTGCTCTTTCTTGGCGCTGTCAGGGGTCTCAGGCGTGGTCTCGCCGGCCTGCTCTTTCTTGGCGCTGTCAGGGGTCTCAGGCGTGGCCTCGCTGGCCTGCTCTTCCTCGGCCTCGTCGGAGGTCCCAGGAGGGTCCGTCTCGGAGGGGCTCTGGGGGGGGACGTCTTCGCTCATGGGAGAGTGAGAGCTCCTTCGTAATCGTGGCCGGCACGACGAATCGTCAAGCGTAGTTCGACGCCGGCTGGGAGCTCACCCAGGAGGTCGGCCAAGGCTTGGCGTGAGGAAAGCGGGCGGTGATCTGGGAGCCCCTCGACTTGGTAGCGGAAGAGGCGATCTCCGGCTTTGAGTCCCAGCGCGCCCGCCGCGGAGCGGGGGGCGACTTCGGTCACCACGATTCCTCCCGGGGAGACCTTGCGCTCCCAGGCCAGGCTTTCGTCGAGGTCGCGTGTCCGGACGCCGAGGCGCCGCCAGATCGAACGGGTGGCCGGCGTTCGGCTCATGTGGAGGACGGTTCCCCGCCGCGTGCCTCTGCGGAGGAAGGCGACGCGGAGTGTGCGCCCGCTGGCCAGGAGAGCTGCGACTTGGACGTCAAAGGTCGAGGAGAGGGCGCGGGGGCCGAGCGCGACGAGCACGTCGCCCACCGAGAGTCCGGCTCGGGCGGCAGGTCCGCCTGGCGCGAGGGCGAGGATTCGGACACCGGACGCCGTTGGAGTGACTCGGAGCCCCAAAAAGCGGTCGGAGAGTCGGGCCGGGTCGCTGAGTGAAATCAGGGCTCGTCGGAGCCGCTTGGCTGGGATTGCGAACCCGATTCCTCCGCCCTTGCCTTTGCGAATCGCCGTTGTGAGGCCGATCACGCGGCCTTCGAGGTCGATCAGGGGGCCGCCTGAGTTCCCGGGGTGAATCGCGGCGTCGGTTTGGAGGAACGTTCCCGACACGAGCCGGCCCGCGACCCGGAGCCGGCGCCCGCGGGCGGAGACGATCCCTCGCGAGACGCTGTGTTCGAGCCCAAAGGGGTTTCCGATCGCGAGGCAGGTCTGGCCGATTCGCGGGCTCCGTGCGCTGAGCCGAGCCGCCTTGGCGCCCTCGGGCATGTCGATCCGGAGGAGCGCGAGGTCGTCGCCCGGCGAGGCAGCGAGGAGGGTGGCTTCAATCGAGCGGCCGCCGCGATAGACGACGATTCGCGTCCCTGGGTCTCGGGCGTCTTTGACCACGTGAGCGTTGGTCAGCACGAGGCCCGCTGCGTGCACGATCACCCCCGAGCCGAGGCTGCGCGGACTGCGCCCCTTTCCGAGGGCCGCGACGTTGACGACGGCCGGCGCGATCAACTCGACGGCTCGAACGGCAGGCTCAAGGGCCCCGCGGTCGAGGGTTGCGGGGCCGGCGACCTCGGGATCTTCGCCCTCCAGGGTCGGCGGATCAACCTGAGTCAGGCCGCCGTCGGCGAAGGCGGTCAGCGTTAGCGAGAGGGCGAAGAAGGCAGCGCAGGCGAGGGTCTTCACGATTGTTCTCTCCGAGCCGATAGACGAGGGGGCCGAGGGGACCAAGAGCGCCTCTGCGCGGCTCCGAGGCCCCGAGGGCTGATCCTAGCAGCCCGCTGAAACTCCCTGAGCCCATGATTAAGCCTCTTCACGCGGTTTCCCTCCCGATCGGCCAGATCCGATCCAAAGAAGCCTGCAATCCACCCGGGGGGTGGCGCGTCCACCTTCTGGGTCTGGTGGGAGCCGTGCTGATGGGCACGGCCATGGCATTTTTTTTCGCTACCCTGCCCGCCTCTGGAGGTGACGTGTGGGGAAGGTGGGTATTCGAGGCCTTGTGGGGGTCGGGCTGGTCCTTTTGGGAGGGGTTACAGCCCTCGCCCACTTCCCGATCGTCGAGACGGAGAAGGGGGTTGTCGGGATCGAGCGGCCCGTGGTGTTCTTGCTCAGCAGCGGGCACCCCTTCATGAACGACCGGGTCGACGCGCCCAAGATTGGCCGGGTAGGGGTCTACCCCCCAGATCGTCGCTTTCGGAGCCTCAGCAAGACGACCGTCGCCGTTGTGACGAGCCTGGGAACCAAGGCCTATCGGGTCACGCACGTGCCCAAATTCTCGGGCGATTGGATCTACAGTTTTCACTGCGGCGAGACCCTCGAGAAGCCTCAGCGGCGCGTCGCGGACTACGTCAAGGTGATCCTCCACGTCCGTCACGAGACCGGCGCGCAGGTCGGCTGGCGGCGAGTGATCGGCGATCCCATGGAGATCGTGCCCATGACTCGCCCCTACTTGATCCCCGTAGGGAGCGTGTTTCGAGGGAAGGTGGTGTTCAACAGCAAGCTGGGGCCACGCGACTTCAAGTCTCGGCCCATGCTGGAGGGGGTCGTCGAGGCGGAGAGCTACACGCCGGATCGGCGACCTGGGCACAGCTACCTCCCCGCCAATCGGCTGGGCGTGACCACGGATCGCAACGGGGTGTTTGCGATCACGCTCCCGACGCGAGGCTGGTGGTTGCTCACGGTCGCGACCGACGGAGGCCCCGGTGAACAGGGACTCTCGAAGGTCTCCCAGCGTCGGGCGTCGCTCTGGGTTCAAGTCGGCGGAACCGTCTACGACCGCTATCCTCCGATCGCCCGCGCGGCCCCCGTCCTCAAGGCGCAGGTCAGCCGGCGGAGTCCGCGAGGAAAGGTGATCCCCGTCCTGAGCCTGACCTCTGCGGCCGATCTCGCAGCGCTCACGACGCGACTCCAGCAGCTCGACCTCCTCGAGATCGATCGCCTGCCCGAAGTCGAGGGATACGTCTTGGAGACCAATCACATGTGGGGCCTGCGCCGAGTCGAGATTCGCGGCGGTTTGCTCGCGATCACCGACAATCGGGGCCAAGTGGAGTTCTTTCGGGACTCCCACCGGCTGATCGAGTGGCTCAACGAGCGCCTCGCGCGATGAGGGCGGCCCTCGCGGTTCACTAAAACGTCAGATGGTAGCTAGGTGCCTCAGGGGCCCTTGCCGGGTTCTCGGCTAGCCCTTAGCCTCGGCCCCCTTCCTGGAGGGCTTGATGAGCCATCGTTTGACCTGGGCCACGCTCGGGTTTTCCCTTGTGGCCACGGCAGCAATCGGGCTTGCCGCGCCAGACCCCACGCCTACGCCCCCAGCGCCGGGCGAGAAGCCTGTTCCCAAGGGCGAGAAGAAGCCCGAGAAGAAGAAGCCCGAGAAGAAGAAGGGCAAGAAGAAGCCCGACGCCAAGGGCAAGAAGGGCAAGAAGAAGCCCGACGTCAAGGGCAAGAAGGGCAAGAAGAAGCCCGACGCCAAGGGCAAGAAGGGCAAGAAGAAGCCTGACGCCAAGGGCAAGAAGGGCAAGAAGAAGCCTGGCGCCAAGGGCAAGAAGCCCGGCGCCAAGGGCAAGAAGAAGCCTGAGAAGAAGAAGAAGCCCGAAAAGAAGAAGCACGTTCGAGTCGTCAAGCCGGGTCCAGTGATCCTGATCAAGAACGCCCGCGTCGCGGGGGCCCGAGGCACGTTCTCGCTCGTCATGTCAAAGGGGAAGATCACCGCCTTGGCCCGTCAGATTCCCCCGCGTGCGCTCCAGCAGCTCAAGGTTCAACAAACGATCGACGCCAAGGGTGGGCGGATCGGCCCCGGCCGAATCGACGCTTGGGCGAGCCTTGGCGACGCGGTGCCGCTGGGCAACGCGCTTGACGGCTTCGACCCCTACGACACAGCCTCGATTCGGGCAGCTCTCAGCCAAGGGGTCACGACGGTCTTCCTCAACCCCATGCGCTCGACTGCAGCCAGCGGTCAAGGGGCGGTGATCAAGCTGATTCCAGGCGCTGGCCGAGACGAGATCCTCGTCAAGGAGGGGTTGGCCCTCCACGCAGGCCTCGGGCTCTCGCGGGGGACGCTGACGGGTTCGCTGACCGACGGGCAAGCACTCACCAAATTCTTCGAGCAGGTCCGCAACTACCAAGACTCTTGGGTCGACTACGAGGAGAAGCTCAAGAAGTACCTCGTTGCGCTCAAGAAGTTCGCCGCGACTCAAGGCAAGAAGGGCGCCAAGAAGGGCGCCAAGAAGGGCGCTAAGAAGGGCAAGCCCAGCGCTCGCCCAACGCCCAAGCGTCCGACCCGCCGTCCGCCCTCGCGGACTTCGTCCAAGAAGCCAGGTGCTGCGACGGCCAAGAAGAAGAAGGCAGGTCCCAAGAAGCCCGCCCGCCCCAAGCTCAATCGCGGGTTGGCGCTTGCCGGGAAGGTCCTCGACGGGGAGCTGCCGCTCCGAATCGAGGCGCACCGGGTCGAGGACATTCAAAACGCCCTCGAGCTCAAGAAGACCTATGGCTTTCGGTTGATCCTGGAGGGGGCCAGCGAAGGTCACCTCCTGGCGGACGCTTTGGCCGAGGCCAAGGTGACCGTCGTGCTGGGGTCGCTCGCGCAAGGGGAGGACTCCTCGTCTTATCCCATGCGCCGCGTTCCTGACTTGGCGGCCCGGCTTGAGGCCGCGGGCGTGACGGTCGTGATCGGAAGCGACGGCTGGGCCAAGAGCGCGATCCTGGCCGAGGCGGCCGGGTTGCACGCGAGCGCAGGGTTGTCGCCTGCGTCGGCGGAGGCCGCGATCACGACTCGAGCGGCCAAGCTGCTTGGCTTGGAAAAGACGGGCGAGCTAAAGCGCGGCTTTGTTGCTGACGTGGTCCTCTACGCCCCCTCGGAGTTTGGCGCGGAGGCCGTGAGCGCTGTGTTCATAGACGGCCGCCTTGTCTACCAGCGGAGCACGCCATGAGCCGGCTGACCCTGATTTGCGCTCTGGCGCTCGCCCTCAGCTCCCCTGCGGCGGCTCAAGACCTCGCGATTTCGGCGGGCCAACTCGTGGTCGACGCCGAGAAAGGGAGCGTCAAAGGCGGCGTGCTCCTGATCCGTGGCGGGAAAGTCGTCTCGGCTGGAGCCAATGTCAAGCTCCCCGCCGGCACCAAGCTCCTCAAGCGTCCAGGCGCTTGGATCGTGCCAGGGTTCGTCGACGCGCGGGCCCACCTCGGCCTCGAGCGGGATATCGACGAGCGGTCCCAGGCCTTCGCGAACGACATTGACCTCGCGGACCGGGTCGTCCCGGGACACAAGGACTTCGCCAAGCACCGCGCTGCTGGAATCACGACAGCCCTCATTTCGCCCGGTGACCAGTCGCTCCTCGCGGGCGCCGCAGTCCCCGTCAAGACAACCGGTGCCCTCCTCGGGACCCAGCGCGTCGCAAAGCTCTCGCTGACTTCTTCAGCGAGCATGAATGGCCGACCGCCAACCTCTCAGGGAGGCCGGCTGGCCCTCCTGCGGGCGACGCTCAAGAAAGCCCACGCCACCAAGGGCGGTGGTCCGCTCGAGGCCTTCGCGCGCGGAGACGTGCCGGGCTTGGTCAGCGTTTCGAACTTCACCAGCCTCGAGGCACTCCAGCGGCTCGCGCCTCGCTTCGGGCTCCGCTTGATCTACGACCTCCAGGCCTCGGTCTCGCCGCGGACCGTCAAGGGAGTCGACCTCAAGGGCGTGTTCCTCGCGATCGGGCCGGGTCGGGTTGAGTTCGGCCAAGCCGCTCGGCAAGTGCCTGCGGTCCTCAACAAGGCCGGGGCCAAGGTCCTGTTTACGAGCCGAGCCCCCTACGGGCCGGCTTCGGGCATGCGCCTCCGGGCGATTCAAGCCGCCAAGGACGGCCTGAGCGGAGCGGCCGCCCTGGCCGGGCTGACCTCGATTCCCGCCCAGGCCTTGGGCCTCGAGGGTCGGGTTGGCGCGTTGACGCCTGGCGCCGACGGCGACTTCGTCGTGTTCTCGGGGCCGCCCCTCGACCTCCGTTCGCGGGTGCTCGAGGTCTACGTCGCAGGTCGCCGCGTCTATCGCGCCGACGGGGAGGAGTAGCAGTGGCTTCGAAGAGTTCGATTCACCTCGCGGCGCTGAGCCTGTGTCTCGTTGGCGCAGGTGTGAGCTTCGCGCAGGAGCCTGCCCCCAAGAAGGACACGACGCTCGTCCTGCGCGGCAAGCTTTATCAGCCCGCTCAAGAGCCGATCCCCGACGGGGGGGTCGTGATCAAGGACGGAAAGATCTTCGCGGCCGGCGCCTGGGCACGGCTTGCACGCTTGGTGCCCAAGGGCGCCAAGGTGATCCGGGTGCCTGCAATCTCACCAGGCCTGATCGAGGCTTCGAGCAGCGCTGGAACGAGGGGGGTCTACGCCGAACAGGGCAGCGAGGTCGTCCCCGAGCTGCGCGTGATCGACAACGTCAACCTGCGCGACCGGGCCTTCGACCGCCTCCTCGAGCGCGGTGTGACCACCGTTCACATTGAGCCAGACCCCGCGAGTGTGGTCGGGAGCCAGGGGTGCGTGGTCAAGACCGCAGGCAAAGCGCGGATCCTGATCGAAGCAGGCGTGATCGGGGGCTGTCTCGGGTCTGACGCTTGGACGCGTGGCTGGAACCGGCGCCCCTTTGGGGCCCCGACTCACATGACCCGGCGACCCAACACGCTCATGGGCGCGGTGTGGGTGTTCCGAGAGGCGTTCTTCCTGGCCAAGCAGGCCAAGTCGCCGACGCCTGCCCAAGCGGTCCTCAGAGACGTCATGGCCGGCAAGCGGGGGCTTCACTTCTTGGCGCGCCGGCGCGGCGAGATCGAGGCCGCCCTTCGGGTCAGCCGCGAGGCGGGCGTCCGGATCGTCCTCAAAGAGGCCCAAGAGGTGCACCACCTCCTCGACATTGTCGCGGAGCACAAGGCGAGCGTGATCTTCGGGCCGCTCGAGGACCTGAGCCGCTCACGGCGGCGAGGTGTCCTTCAGCCGCGCCTCGACACCCCCGCGCTCCTCGCGCTCTCCGGGGTTCCGTTCTGCTTGACCGCCTCGGACGAGCAGGGCCAAGACGACCTCCGCGGGCAAGCCATGCTCGCTGTCCGCTACGGCCTCGAGCCCTCGGTCGCGCTTGACGCGGTGACCGCAGCGCCCGCAGCGATCCTCGGCCTCGAGAAGCGGATCGGGAGCCTGTCCAAGGGTTTCGACGCCGACCTCGTCGTCTGGAGCGGGCCACCCCTCTCTGCCACCAGCAAGCCCCTCGCGGTCGTGATCGACGGTCGCGTCGTCTCGGGGACGCTGATTCAGCCCAAGCCAAGTAAGGGCAGCAAGCCTGCCCCCAACAAGAACAAGAACCCGCGGGGCTCCAAGAAGCCCACGCAGCGCTTCTAGGTGTGTTCATGAGCAAGCTTACGATTCGAGAGGTCTGCGCGGGTGCGCTGAGCCTCGTTGGACTTCTCCTCCTCGCGGCGCCGGCCGCAGCCGAGACCGTTGTGCTCAAGGGCGCCACGATCGTGTTCTCCGACGGAAAGACGCCGCTCAAGGGGGGCGTCATTCTGATCGAGGACGGCAAGATCAAAGCCGTTGGCAAGCTGAAGGGGCGGAATCCGATCAAGATCCCCTACGACGCCAAGGTGATAAACGTCGAGGGCAAGACGGTGTTCCCGGGCATGGTGCTCGCGCACACCTCGCAAGGGCTCGATCGCCCGAACGAGAGCGTGCCCGTCGGACCCTATCTCGACGTGTTCGATTCGATCGATCCGAGCAAGCTCTTCTTCGAGTCCTCGCTTCGGGACGGCGTGACCTCGATCCACGTGATCCAGGGCAACGACTGCCTCGTGGCTGGCCTCGGCCGGGTCGTGCGGCCGTTCGGCATGACCGTCGACGCCATGACCTCGCGGGCCGCGAGCGCGATCAAGATCTCGGTCGCGGGCAAGCGCGGCTACGACCGCGTTCGTCAGCGCGCAAACCTTCGGGCGGTGTTCGACGACCTTGAGGACTACCTCGAGGGGCTAGCGGAGAAGCGCTACGCGGAGACCGAGAAGGAGGCCGAGCGCGAGGTGACTGTGTCCCCTGCCAAGGCGCGGGAGCTGGGCAAGAAGCTGATCTCCGACAAGGACCTCGACGACAAGCACCGCAACCTCTATCGCCTCGTGAACGGGCGCCTCGACGCCTACGTCTACGTAGACCGCGCCCAGGACGCGATCTTCGCGGTCGAGCTCGCCAAGGCGCACGGGTTCCTCAAGCGCACGACCTTTGTGTTGGGGGTTGAGACCTTCAAGGCCGTCAAGGTCTTTCAGGCAGCCAAGCGCCCCGTGATCTTGAGCAGCTCGCTCGACTATCGCGAGACGGATCGCCTGACGGGCGAGGAGACCAAGACCTTCGTGCCCAAGGTGTTCGCCGACGCGAAGGTCCGGTTCGCGCTCCTCCCGGGGACGCAGGCCACCAGTCGTTGGCTTTGGTACCAGGCTGCGCGCTGCGTGTCCGAGGGGATCTCGCGCGGCCAGGCGCTGAGCGCGATTACGAGCACCCCCGCGGAGCTCTGCGGCCTCGGCAAGCGAGCCGGTCGGATTCGGGCAGGCTACGACGCAGACCTCCTCGTCCTCTCGGGGGACCCCCTCGAGCTCACGACTCAAGTCGAGCAGGTCCTCGTCGAGGGCCGGGTCGTCTACGACCGCAGCAAGGACTGGCGCCTGCGCAAGCTGACGTCTGGCGTTAGCAAGGGCGACAAGAAGGCCGACGGCAAGAAGGCCGACGGCAAGAAGGCGGACGGCAAGAAGGCGGACGGCAAGAAGGCCGACGGCAAGAAGGCCGACGGCAAGAAGGCGGACGGCAAGAAGGCGGACGGCAAGAAGGCTGACGGCAAGGGGAAGCCCAAGAAGAACGAGGGCGGCAAGTGAGCCGGACGGTTCGCGCGGCTGCCTTCTGGGCGGCAGTGGGGTTGAGCCTGGCGCTTGCGCCGGCCAACGCTCAAGAGGAGGCGCCTGTAGGCGAGACCCTCTACCTCCACGCCCAGACGCTCCACACCGGACGGGTCGTGCTCCACGACGCGGTCCTGGTGATCCGTGGCGGGAAGGTCGTGCAGACCTTGCCCGTTGACGAAGTCCCAGCGGGGGCCAAGGTGCTCCGCCGTGCCGTCGTCGCGCCGGGGTTCGTTTTGACCGAGCTTCGGGCAGGCTTTCGGCGGACCGAGGAGAGCCTCGGTGCGCGCTACCTCGCGATCGACGGGTTCGACCCTCACAGCCAGGGTCACTCGCTCCTCTCGAGCGGAATCACGACGGCCTTCCTGCACCCCGGCAGTCGAGGGCTCGCCTCGGGCCAGGGTGCTGTGGTCAAGCTCGGCGGCCCCGCGGCGGGGCGAGTCTTGCGGAGCCGGGCGGAGCTTTGCCTGAACGCGGGTAGCGGCGGCATGGGCGCCCCCTACAAGTTCAAGATCCCCTTCCCTTCTTCCTCCGACGTCCCGATTCTCCCCGCGATTCCGCAGCGCCCTTTGGGGCGCTCGGGGATCGTCCCCGAGATCGCAGCCAAGCTCCGCGCGGCGCTCGCCTATTCGCGAGCGCGCCAGGGCCCAGCCGCGACTCGGCCGGAGCTGGACCCGAACCTGGCGGCTTTGGCAGAGGCGGTCCTCGACGGACGGCTTCGGTTCGAGGCCAACCGCGTCGACGAGCTGAAGGGCTTGATCCGTCTCCTTCGCGAGCTGGGCCTCGAGCCTGTGATCAGCGGGGGCCTCGAGTCTTACAAGGTCCTCGAAGACCTGGCCGGGCTTGGCTCGGGGGTTATCTATCGCCTCCCATACGGGATTAGCTCGCGGCGAGACCGTGGCGAGCGTCGCCTGACCCTCCAGCCCCGCTGGGACACCCCGCGCCGCCTGGCTCAGGCAGGCGTTCCCTTCGCGTTCGCGCCGCCCTCGGGCGAGGCCAAGAACATTCGCTTGGCCGCAGCGCTCAGCGTGCGCGGAGGCCTCTCGCGCTCAGCGGCCTTGGCCGCGATCACTCGCCAAGCCGCGCAGCTGCTCGGTGTCGGCGAGCGAGTCGGCCACCTCGGACGGGGGGCCGACGCCGACTTCGTGGTCCTCAGCGGGGACCCGCTCGCGACCTCGACTCAGGTCCGCGAGACCTGGATCAGCGGACAGCTTGTGTTCGACGCCAGGGCTCCGCTCAAGGGCAAGCGTCCCCCACGCGCGCTCGTCGTTCGCGCAGGTCTGATCGTGACCGGTGCCGGCCCCGTGATTCGCAACGGCGCGGTGCTCGTCATTGACGGCCAGATCGCGGCGGTTGGGAGCTCGGTCCCCGTTCCGCGCGGCGCTCGCGTCGTGGACGCCGGACCCGACGCGGTCGTGACCGCCGGCTTTGTGGACGGCTACGGCCACTTGGGGCTCCAGGGTGGAGGCGGCCGCGAGCTTGAGCGGGCTCCGCTCTCGAAGCTGATCGGGTCGGACCGCTCCTCAACGCGCCGCGTGGCGCGGGCTGGGGTGACGACTGTCGTGCTCGGCGCGCGGTCGATCTCGCGCGGAGGCGGCCGCCTGGGGGCGATCAAGACGCTCGGAACGCCCGATCTCCAAGACGACCTTCGCCGTGGGTTCTTGCTCAAGGAGGTCGTCGCGAGCGCGATCGATCTCTCTCGCGAAGACCCTCTGGGGAAGTCGCCCAAGGCTCTGCAAGCCAAGTTGGCTGCAGCCAAGCGCGCGGTCGCGGCCTGGGCCAAATACCGCAAGGCCCTCGCCAAGTGGAAGGGCGAGCAGGCCAAGAAGAAGGCCAAGGCCCGAGCAGACCTCGTCAAGAAGCGTCGCCCGCGCGCCAAGAAGGACAGCAAGAAGGCTGACGAGGCCAAGAAGAAGGCTGACGAGGCCAAGAAGAAGGCTGACGCTGCCAAGAAGAAGGGCCCCGAGAAGAAGGGCGACCCCAAGAAGAAGCCCAAGAAGAAGTTCGATCCGATCTCGGGGACCTGGGAGTTCACGATGTCGGGTGGGCCGCTTCCGGAGCCTCGCGAGGGCGGGCAAATGCTCCTCAAGCTCGAGCCGGACGGGAAGACGATCACCGGTGTCGCCAAGCCACCTGGCGGTTTGGGCGACGACGCCCCGATCACGGGTACGCTCGACGGCAAGGAGATCGAGCTGAATCTCGAAGTCGATTCGCCCTTCGGGAAGCCGAAGATCAAGGCGACCCTAGACGGAGAGGACCACTTCACCGGCAAGCTGCTCTTGGGCCCCTTGTCGCTCGACGTGGACGCGACCCGGATCGAGCGCTCGGTCCCCGTGATCAAGATCGAGATTCGCCGCGGAAAGAGCAAGGACGGGCGCCCAGAGCCTCCGACCGCAGCTCCAGCCCTTGACGGGTTCCGGCTCGCGCTCGAGGGCAAGGCGCCCCTCTTGGTCAGGGTCGCGCACCCGCGGGTCGCGTTGGCGATCCTCAAGCTGGCGAAGGCCTACAAGATCCGCGTCGTGTTCGTGGAGTTCGCCGACGCCGACTTGATCGCCGACGAGATCAAGGCTGCCGGGGCGGGCGTCCTGGTCCGGCCCGAGGCGAGCGTGGTCCGCGGTGGGCGGCGCGTGAACATGGCCGCCGACTTGGCCGCGCGTGGGATCCCCTTCGCGTTTATGAGCCAGTCGGGGGACGGCGCCGAGTGGTTGCCCCTGCGCGCGATCGGAGCGGTCGCAGACGGACTCGACCCGGGCGCGGCGCTGGGCGCGCTCACGATCAACTCGGCTCGCATGCTGGGTATCAGTGATCGGGTCGGGAGCCTCGAGGTCGGCAAAGACGGCGACCTGTTGATCTTCAATGGAGCGCCTCTCGAGGCCACGACTCGCCTGGAGCGAGTCTTCGTGCGGGGACGAGAAGTCCCCGCGGAGAAGGAGTAGCCATGCGCAGCTCGACGTTGCTCTGCGCGCTGGTCTTGGGGCTCTTAGCCTCCGGACTCGCGAGCGCGAACGAAGTCGTCGCGATCAAGGCCGCCAAGATCGTGACCATGGACGACAAGGACACCGTCTTTAACGACGCGGTCTTGATCATGAAGGGGAACAAGATCCTGGCGCTCGGCGAAGCGGCCACGACGAAGATCCCCGCAGGCGCGCGCGTCGTCGACCTTGGCGAGCGCTGGTTGGTCCCAGGCTTCGTTGACTGCCACGACCACATTGCGGGCTCGTTGAGGGACCTCAACGACGGGGTCTATCTGACCAACCCTGGGCTCCGCACGGTCGACACCCTCGATCCCGAGAACGAGAACCTCAAGAACGCGGTCGCAGGCGGCGTGACGACCGTCCTCTTGATCCCGGGCTCAGGCAACAACATGTCGGGCTTCGGAACGATCAGCCGGACCGCCGGCCGGACCGTGGCCGACATGACCGTTCGGGCCACGGGCTCGCTCAAGATCGCCCAGGCCGGCAACCCTGAGCGCTACTGGTTCGGCGTCGGCCGGAGCTACATGAACTACAACCTCCGCCAGACTCTGACCAAGGCCAAGAACTATCACGAGGCGCACACTCGCCACGAGGCTGCGGTCAAGGCCGGCAAGGCGCGTGGCGCGGGACCGGCCAAGAACTTGGTCTGGGAGGGCTTCCGGGGCTTGTTCCGCAAGGAGTTCCCGGCGTCCGTTCACACTCAGATGTACCAGGTCTTGGCCAAGACGATCCGCATGCTCCACGACTCGTTTGGGATCAAAGTCGTGCTCGACCACTCGACCTTCGACGCTTACAAGAACGCGCCGCAGATCGTCGAGAAGCAGATCGACACGATCGTCGGGCCGCGGCAGTACTTCTTCGATCGGACCGAGCGTCGGATCGTGGGCTGCGCCCAAATGTATTACCAGCAGGGTGTTCGCAAGCTGGGGATCAACACGGACGCACCCGTCGTGCTGCAAGAGGAGTTGACGCTCCAGGCGACGATCGGGTGCCGGTTGGGGCTCGATCGCTACGTGGCGCTCAAAGGCCTCACGATCGTTCCGGCCCGCGCGCTCGGTCTCGGTGACCGAATCGGCTCACTTGAGGTTGGCAAAGAGGCTGACTTCGGAGCCTGGAGCGGCGATCCGATCGATCCTCGCAGCACGTGCCACAAGACTTGGGTTCAGGGCCGCAAGGTCTATGACTCCTCCAAGAAGCGGCGCTTCTAGGGATGGCCATGAAGAGTTCTCTCAAGACCCTCGTCTTCGCGCTCAGTTTGGTGGCCTCTGGCGGCCTCGCTCTGGCCGAGGACCGCTTCGTCGCGATCAAAGCCAAGACGGTGATCACCGCGACGGGCGACGAGTTCAGCCCCGGCATGATCGTGCTTCGCAACGGCAAGGTCGAAGCCGTGGGGCGCAAAGTGGCCCTCCCCCCCAAGGCGATCGTGATCGACGCCTCCGACGAGGTCGTCATGCCAGGGTTTGTCCTGGCGCGTGCGTTCTCCGGGCGGCGGCGCGGCGGCAACAGCGCGCACATGACCGTCAAGGACGAGCTTGTGCTCCGTCCGGGCGCGTTCGAGCGCTACGCCAAGGCTGGCTTCGTCGCGGTCGCGCTCGTCGCCCCCGGAAGCGGCGTGACCGGACAAGCCCTCGTCGTGCGGCCGATCGACGGCGAGCTCGACGACTTGATTCTCCATGGGGCCGGCTATCTGCGGATCACCATGACCTCTCTGCCTGGCGACAAGCTGGCCCTCCGCGGCGCCTTCAAGGAGGGCGAGCAGTGGATCGAGCGAATCGCGAAGGCCAAGAAGGCCTGGGAGGCGGCGAAGGCCAAGGCTGCCGCAGCAGCGAAGGCGAAGGCCAAGGCTGACGCGGCCAAGAAGAAGGCCGGCGGGAAGCCGAGCCCCAAGCCGGGTCCCAAGCGTCCAGCTCCTCGGCCCCGGCC
>JAESQQ010000651.1 GCA_016765095.1 Planctomycetota bacterium
AGCCTTGCGATGCAGCTAAGACCCCTTTCGACACTCAACTCTTCCTAGTAAAGCGGAGCGCGATTCTGAGCGAGGTCGCCTTCATAGCGAATGGGAGTCGTGAGACCACGCTCGCGGGCGACCTCTCAGAATCGTGGCCTCCGGTTTAGCCCCCGGGACCCCGTTCCAATCACGAGCGCGAATGTGTAACGCTGGCGAGACTCGCAGACGGTCGAGGGCTCGGTAACCTGAGGCGTGCACACCACTACCAAGCTCGCGGGACAGGCCATGCGCTCGGGGGCCTCGGCCTCCAAGATCGCGCATGCGGCGCTCTTTGAGCGGATCCTGGAGCGGATTCACCGCTACTTCCGGCGAATGCTGCGGGACCAGGACGCTGCGGCGGACTGCCTCCAAAAGACAATGACGCTCCTCGAAGAGAGCCTCTCGCGGGGGACCTATCAACCGGACCGCTCCTTCAATACGTGGATGTGGCTCAAGGCGCGGACCGTGTTCGCGCAGTATTGCCGCGCTCACGAGCGGCGCCCGGCCCGACTCGAAGGGGACCGAGCAGACGTCGACCAGCAGGACCCGAGCGAGGCGGTCGCTGAGAAGCTCGACGCGGTCGAGGTCCTGGCCCGAGTCCGCGAGGAGCTCGGCGAAGAGACCTACGAGTGCTTCGTCCTCTACTACGAGAGCGGCCTGACCCAGGCCGAGATCTCTGCCGCCCTCGAGCGTGATCGCAAGACGGTCCGAAAGCGAATCCGCGAGGCCCACGAGCTGATCGACAAGCTGCTGGGCAAGGACTGAGCTCAGCTCCAGGCCCAAGCTCCGGGCCGAGGAGTCACGCCTCTCTTTTCTTTCGCGTGAAAGGATTCCCCCAAAACCAGTGTCTCCCTTTGGCGCCTCCACCGGCTCTAATCACCCGCATACGGGGGTTGGACGGCATTTGGAACTACAAAATGCGTCCCAACTGGGTTTATGTCATCGGACTTGAGCTTGCAAAGGAAGCGATAAGAAAACCCATTGGAGGCTCCTTATGCCTTTCGTTACCAACCGTGTGCTCGCACGGTTGGGCGCGCTCAAGTTCCCCGCACCCGCCTGGGCCCTCGCCCTTGGCTTGGGTCTCGGGGGCGCTGCGCACGCCCAACCTACCCCGATCACGAACTCCACTCCGGCCCCCGTCACGACCGTGGCCCACCCCGCAGCGCAGATCGCGCCGATCGGCAGCTTTATCCTGCACGGGCGAGTCGTCGGCTCGCCCGTCTATCGAGGCCACGCCCGGATCTCGCAGTCCGGAGCCCTCGTGACGCTCGTTCGAGCCGCCGGAGACGAGGCAGAGCAGACGCTCTTGGGTCGCGCTCTGGCTCGAGACCACTGGGTGTTCCCCAGCGGTGACGCCGTCGGACCCGCCGGCGAACGTCGTTGGGGGACGGTCACCGCCTCTCGCCTCAACCTTCGCTCCGGACCTGGCGGGAACAACCCAACCAGGGGACAGGCGATCCGAGGCTCCAAGCTGCTCGTGGTCGGCGAATCGGGCCCCTGGCTCGAGATCCTCAATCGCGACGGGCGCCGGCTCTGGACTCACGGCGGCTATGTGGACGTCAAGTCCTACGCCGCCAGTGGCGCGGCCGAGGTCGAGTTGATCGCGGACACCCGTGGTCCCTGGTCCGTTCACTTCTCAGGGACGACACCTCTCGTCGTCGAGCGCTTCGAGGAGACGGTCAACGAACTGATCCTGCTCGGCATGGGTCTCTACGCCAGCCAAGAGGTCTGGGACCTCCGCTCGGTCCAGGGCGTCAAAGTCCGCGGGATCCTCGACAGCGCCGAGGAGGACGTGATCGAGGCCTTCGGGAGTCGACGCGATCTGAGCGAGGACGCAGACGTCGAGGGCTTCCTCGACGACCTCGGCCTCAGCGACGCCCAGCGAGCGATCCTCAAGGGTGCGATCGACAGCACTGGGAGCGACGCCAGAGACGAGTTGGGCCAAATGATCCTGACCTACTGGGAGGCCGAGCGCGGAGACCGCGTCCTCGAGCGAATGATCCTCTCGGGACACTCGGTCGGGAGCGGGGTCTGGGGCGACGAGAACGGGAGCTTCAGCTTCCAGCTCCTCCCGAAGCTGAACGAGGCCTTCCCCAAGGCCGCAGCCCAAGTCGAGGACCTCATGATCGCGGGCTGCTACTCGAGCAGCCTTCGTCAGGTCGATCGGTTCCGGGGCTGGTTCCCCAACCTGCGCAGCTTCTGGGCGTATGGCGACTCGGCACCCGGCTCCTGGACCGGCGCCACGATCCACAACGCGCTCTGGGAAGAGGCCAGCCGAGGCCACGAGCCGGGGCTCGTCTCGCGAGTCTTGGCGCGCGGAACCCGCAAGGGCGACAACGTCGCGACCTGGAACGACGTGCTCGGCTACGAGGCCGACGGCCCGCTTCGTCCGCTCGCGACGATAAGCGCTGAGCTAGACGGTTCCCAGGACGCCTACCTGAAGTTCGAGAGCGGCGAGGAGATCGTCGAAGACACGCAGCGCGGGCCGCTCCGCGATCACTACCGCCTCATACAGGAGATCCTCGGCCACCCCGAGCTGTCCTCCTCGGAGCAGGCCGGCTGGGAGCGTGCTCGGGACGCCACGATCCGGTTGATCTTCTACGAGACCAACATTCGGGTCCGGTTTCAGGAGGTCTATGGGCCTGAAGTCGCCGCGGGCTTCACGGCCCTCGGCCTGACCGCGCCCGATTGGGCCACGATCTCTCGCGCCGAGGCCAAGGCCGCGATCCTCGGCTTCAAGCAGTCGATCGACCTCGCTGGAGCGCCTTCGGCGGAAGTCGAGCGGGCGCTCTACCTTCTCAGCAAGGGCCTCGAGGCGCTCTCGATCGAGGTCGTGCCCAACGAGTGGGTCTAAACCGGAGGCCACGATTCTGAGAGGTCGCCCACGGGGGTCGTCTCACGACTCCCCTGGGTAAACCCCGCCCCTACCAAAACGTGTTGTGACCCGCTTTGGGAGGGGGGCCGAGCGCGATCTGTAGGGTGCGGGGTTTACCCCCGCCCGACGCCTACCCCGGAGAGACAGACGCTCTCCCGTTTAGGCGTCTTCCGCCGCCGGCGCGTCTTCCGCCGCGGGCGCGTCTTCCGCCGCGGGCGCGTCTTC
>JAESQQ010000652.1 GCA_016765095.1 Planctomycetota bacterium
TCGCGATCAACTCGAGCTCGGCTCGGTCCGCCGGACGCCGACGAGCTAGCCCCCGCGCCAGGCTGCGGATTCCGCCGAGCGGATTGCGCACTTCGTGGGCGACCGACGCCAAGAGGCGCACGAGGGCCAGCGTGTGCGCAGCGTGAACGCGGCGCTCCACGAACACCCCCAAGCCTGCGGCCAAGAGCACCGCCAGCGAGCCCAACCCGAGCAGGGGCAGCCAAGCGCGTCGCGCCTCGGCAGCGATCAAGTCCCCCGGATAGAGGACGTAGACCGTGCCGCCAGCCCCGACGCCTGGCCCCGGCGGAAGGGGCGCGGCCCCGATCGTGAGCTCCCGCCCTCCGAGCGTGACCGTTGAGACCCGAGGCTCTGAGGCCTCGAGCCGGTAAAGCTCGCGACAAGCCCCCGGATCGAAGCCCACGCCCTGACTGCTCGCGACCCGCTGCCCGGCGCGATCGAGGACCACGACCTCAGCCTCGACGTAATCCGCGACGCGATCGAGGGCCTCGTCGGTGAGCGGAAACCCGCTCCCCCCCAGCAACCGTGACGTGTGGAGCAGCTCCTCTTCGACCCGCCGCTCGAGGGTCTGGGTCGTGAGCCAGATCGTGAGCGAGGCCGCCAACGCGAGCAGCACGCCAGTCGCGAGCAGGAACGCACCGACGAGACGTGGGGAGCGACGGGGGCTGAGATCAGACGCGGGAGAAGTCAGACGGCCTCAGGGTGGGGTTTCGATCGAATCGGGCGTGAGCCTAGCAGGGTCTCAGAGAGCGAGGTGACTGGTTTCGAGTCAACCAGCCTCACGAGGACTCACCCGAACGGGACCGGGAGGGTTCCAAGTCCTGCTAGGCGGGACCCCCGCCCTGGCACGCCACGTGCAGTTGTGCTTCCCTTTGATTGCCAACCCCCGAGGAGATCGA
The DNA here is from genome assembly GCA_016765095.1 of Planctomycetota bacterium. Classification (GTDB taxonomy): domain Bacteria; phylum Planctomycetota; class J058; order J058; family J058; genus NORP233. The sequence goes on from JAESQQ010000652.1 coordinate 918, forward strand.
ACGTGTTCCCACGCGCTGCATTCGTCACAGGCCTCTTGACGGCGAGCCTCCTGCTCTTGTTCGGAGCTGGCTCTCCGCTCCTCGCCCAAGAAGAGCCCGAGACAGGCCTCGACCCCGACCACGAGGCCCCCGACGAGGCCGAGACCCCCGCCGACGCCCTCCCCGTCACGGACCTCGGCCCAGCCTCAGCCGACGAGGACTCAGCTCCCGAGGACTCAGCTCCCGAGGACTCCCTCCCGCGGGCGGCTCGACCCCTCGACGTGATCCGAGTCGGCGCCACACGCGCCGATCGCGTCGTGCTCGACGTCCCCGAGTCGATCTCTGTGCTGGAAGGGGCCGATATCCGCGAGCGGCGTCCGCCTTTGAACCTCGCCGACCTCCTTCAGCGAGTCCCAGGCGTTCAAGGACAAGCGACAGGGCCCGGCCAAGGCTCACCCACGATCCGCGGCCTGACGGGGTACCACGTCCTGACGCTGATCGACGGAGTCCGCCTCAACGGGAGCTTCTTCCGCTCGGGGCCCAACCAATACAACGGGGTGATCTCACCGCTCATGATCGATCGCGTCGAGGTGATCCGCGGGCCGGGCTCGACCCTCTACGGCTCAGACGCCCTCGGCGGCGTGATCCTGCTCAAGTCGCGGGGCCCCGTCGCCCCAAAAGGCACAGCGCCAGGAGCAGCCTGGGGCCAGGCCCGTGGCTACGTCCGCTTCACCCAGCCGCTCCGCCAAGGCGGCGAACCGCTCATCCAGCCGCGCCTCGAGTTCTCCGGCGGCGTCGGCGACATCGCCGCGTTCGTGGGCTTCGACTACCTCGGCCAGGGAGACCGCGAGGGAGGGAAGCGCAGCCGAACGCTGCGCAACACGGCGTTCAGCGAGACCAACGGCGACGCCAAGGTCGTGTTCTGGGTGACCCCCAAGGAGAAGCTGACCTTCGTGGCCCAGCGGACGGATCTCCGCAACGGACCCCGGACCCACAGCACGATCTTTAGCGAATCCTATCGAGGCACCTCGGTCGGGAGCGACCTCCGCCGCGACCTCGACCAGAGCCGGAGCTTGCTCTACCTCCAAGGCGAGACCTTCGACCGGGGCCCCTTCGCGCGCGCCAAGGTCAACGTCTCGCTTCAGCGCAACTACGAGCAGCAACGCCGCGTTCGCAGCAACGGGGGCGCGACCCGAACTGGGTTCGAGATCTACACACTCGGGGCCTTGGCCGAAGCCGAGAGCGACCTCCCGACGCCGCTCCCGATCACGCTGACCTACGGCATCGACTACTACCACGACTTCGTCGACACCTTCGAGACGGACCGCGGCGTGCGACGCCCGCGCGGCTCGATCGCCGACGACAGCAGCTACGACCGGTTCGGGAGCTTCCTCCGGATCGAAGTCGACCTGGATTGGGTTCGCCTAACCGGCGGCGTCCGCTACGAGCTAGCGCGCGTCTACGCCCGTGACGTCGACCCCGACCCGAGCGATACGCTCCCCTTCGGACGCCTGGTCAAGACCTACGACGGCGTCGTCGGAAGCCTCGGGTTCGTAGTTCCGCTCGCGGGCGAGCAGATCGCCTTGGTCGGGAACGCAGCTCAGGGCTTCCGCGCCCCCAACCTCGCCGACACGACCTCGTTTCGCGCCGTCAGCAGCAACGGATTCGACTCGCCGAGCCCCAATGTCAAGCCCGAGCAGAGCCTGACCCTCGAGCTGGGCCTCAAGTGGAGCACACCCTTTGTGCGCGGGCAGTTGTTCTATGCCTACACCTTCTTGGAAGACTTGATCCAACGCGTCCCTACCGGACGGGTCGTCGACTCGCGCGACGAGTTCGTCAAAGACAACTTCGCTCGCGGCGCGATCCAGGCGATCGACGGAGAGCTCGAGCTCCGGCTCGACCCCTTGCTTGGCCTCGCGAGCGACGCCGCCCCCACGACGGGCCTCGCGTTCCTCGTGCGGGGCTCCTGGGTCCGCGGGGACGCCGACGCGCGGATCAACGGGAGGCGCCAAAAGGACGACCTCCGCCGCGCGCCGCCAGCCCGAATCGCGTTCACACTCCGCTGGGAAGAGCCCGAGTCGGCCTGGCTCTGGGCCGAGATCGAGAACGAGCTCTACCGTGCTCAGCGTCGCCTGAGCGTCGGTGACAAGAGGGACACCCAGCGAATTCCCCCAGGCGGGTCTCCGGGCTTCGCGCTCTGGCACGTCCGAGTCGGTGTCCGCCTCGCCGACGAGCGCCTCAAGCTCTCCGCAGCGCTCGAGAACGTGTTCGACCGCGACTACCGCCTCCATGGCTCGGGCACCAACGGCCCGGGGAGGCGTGTGACCTTTGCCCTGGAGGCCACCTGGTAGCGGAGCCAGCTCCTCGACCGCCGCATTCCCGAGCGGGCTGAACTCGAAAGCGAAGTGGCGCGGAAGAATCGCAGAGGCCGTTCTCCGCGAAATCTCTGCGTCCTCCGCGTCTCGGCGTTGAACTCGTCGCTCTCGTGCCACTCGCCCTGCGATGGTTCGTTGCGTCAGTTCATCTGATTCGACTTGAAGTCCAGGCCGCAGAAACGCAAGGTCGGCAGCATGGCCAAGGCGGCGCCGACTCCCGCGCCCAAGATGAGAGCCGCGAACACCTCAGCGTCTGAGGCTCCCCCACGAGTGAGGCCGTAGAGGTAGCCCGCGCCGAAGCCCAAGCCGCCCCCCGCCAGGAATGCAATCAGATTGAACCAACCGGCGTGAGGGCGGTGTGGGGTGAGCACCCCCACGAACCCGACCAAGGCTCCATAGAGCGCGCCAGCGATCAGGCCTGCACCCGACCAGGGCAGCACGCCTGGGATCTCCGCGGCGGCTAGCGGGCGACCGGCGAGGACCGGCCCAACGAACACTCCCAGACAAGCGAAGGCCACGGTTCCCCAGAGCGCGCCTCTCAAAGCGCGGCCCTTTGGGTCTCGTTCCACCCGCTCTTTCCGCTCACCCGCGACCGTCATCACCTCAACCTTAGCGCCTTTCGGCGGAACGAGGTAAGTCGCCTCCGGCCATAGCTGGCGGGGACCAGCCAAAGCCTTGAGTGGCGGATCCAGGCTAGAACCCGTCCGAGGTCTCCCAGCCAGCCCCCCTCAGAAAGGTCTCCAGGGGCCCGGCCCGCTGCCCCTCAGGCGAGAGATAGAGCCGCAACTCGGGATAGAGCTGCGGCGACCAGGCCCGCTCGCGGTAGGTCTTGAGGCCGCCGCGTCCGGCGGCGCGGAAGCCGTCCACGACCTCGTCCAGTGGCGCGCCTCGGCGAGCGAGGAGGAGCGTCCCGATCAAGCGGGCCCAGCCGTGGTTGGGCTCGATCGCGTCAAGCCAGGCCAGGTCTGCCTCGGCCGCCCCGACGCGGCCCGCCCGGAGGAGCAACAGCGCCCGGGCGCAGCGGGGCGCGTAGGCGCCAGGCACGTCGTCGAGGCGCGACTCGAGCCGGTCGAGGATCTCCAGCGCTGTCTCCGCGCCAGCCCCCTGCGCCTCCAGGCTGATCGCGTCCAGGATCGCGAGGCTCAAGGGCGCAGCGCGGGCGCGGATTCCGGGGAGCAAGTCGCGCTTGAGGTGTCCCATGGCGAGCCCCTCGATCCAAACCGAGAACACCTCGCGGTGGAGAATCGAACCGTGGTTGGGCCAGGCCTCTCCGACGAGGAGGACCGGCTCGGGGCCCGCGTCCCCCCGCAGGAGCACGGACGTCGCGTACGTCGCGTGGCCAATGTCGTAGAGGGGGTTGAGCGCGATCGCCGACGAGATCTCAGCGAGGGGAACCCTCCCGTGCTTGTAGCGACCCCGAATCCGCCCGACCCGCGCCTTGGACTCCTCGCGCTTGGCCCCCTTCAAGAGGGCTAAGCGCTCCGCCGCTCGCTCGGCCAATCCCTCCTCCTGGGCGGCCCGAGCCGCAGCGACCAGGTCCTCTGCCGCCCCAGGCGAGAGCGGATCGGATCGCTGGAGCGGAGCCAGGGCGCCGACTGGGTCTCCACTCGCCAGGAGCGCGCGCCCCCGCAGCCGATCCGAAGCCCGGCCTGCGCGGAGCGCGACCTCCCAAAGGTCTTGCGCCGGCGCAGGTGCGATCCTCCCCAGCAGCAGCAGCGCCTCTAGCGGAGCCTTGTCCTTCAGCGCGCGCCGAGCCCGCGCCCGCAGGGCCGCTGCTCCGAGGGTCCCCTCGACGGCTGAGGGCAGCGCTAGCTCTCCTTCGCCGGGCCAGAGGGTCGCGAGCGCCTGAGCGACCTCAAGCCGACTCCCCTCGTCCCCGAGTGACGCAGCGCCCCGCAGGAGGACCCGGGCTCTCGGAGCGAAGTCGGTCTTCGAGCGAGGCAAGTAGGGCCGCTCGCGCTCTCGATCGAGCCGAGCCACGAGCGCCAAGCCCTCGCGAAGGAGCCACCCCCGAGCCCCGGCCCGCCAGTGTGGAGGGCGCTTCGCCCAGGCCTCGAGGCGCGGGGGATCGGCGAGGAGGTCGCTCAGCGCGATCCGGAGGCGAACGGTCGCGCACCAGCTCAGCACCTCAGGAGCGGAGGTCTCAGGGAGGCTCTCCAAGACGTCGAGCGCCTCGCGAGGGCGCCGATCGGCGAGGAGGACCTCCGCCTCCGCCACGATCCAGGCTGACTGAAGCGGCCAGCGCGCTCGCCCCGCTCGCAACGCCCGGTGGGGACGACCGCCGCGCAAGAACGCCGCCCGAGCCGAGCAGAGGGCCGCGACTTGAGCCGCTCGTCCTTTGGGGACGCCCGACGCTTGGAGTTGAAGCGCGAGGTCTGGGGGTGAGAGCTTCCGCTCCGCCGCTAGGCGCGCCTCCCATACGCTCCGAGGGCTGGCGCGGGCCGCGAGTGCGTTCGCCTCGGGCCAGTCCCCGGCTCGCAGCGCCGCGTGAAAGGCCCCGACGGTCGGCGGGGCCAGGAAACGCTTGCTGGGCGTGTTGAGGTTGCCCCAAGTCAGGCCGCCCAAGAGCCCGAGCGGGATCAGCCAGACCAGCGCGCGGGCGAGCGAGCGAGGCCGGACCGACTTCAAGAAGGGCTCCCGGAGGGCGGCCAAAATCGCCTCGGCGAGGGCCGTGCCGTTGGGGTAGCGCTCGCTCCGCTCGACCTGCAGACAGCGGAGACAGACGGCCTCCAAGGCTGAGGGGACTTGGACTCCCTCGCTGCTCGGGGGCGCAACATGCCCCGAGATGATCCTGGCGCCGAGCTCCACCATGTTGACGCCCTCGAAGGGATAGCGCGCGGCGAGTCCCTTGTAGAGGAGGACCCCCAGCGCCCACACGTCTGCCTCGGGCCCGATCTCTCGGTCGCCCAGAATCTGCTCGGGCGACATGTAGTAGGGAGTTCCGACGGCGGCCAGGCTCTCGGTCAGCCGAGTTCCGTCCTGGACTCGGGCCAACCCGAAGTCGACGACGCGAACTCGCCCGGCCTCGTCGACGAGGACGTTGGTTGGCTTGAGGTCGCGGTGCACGACGCCTCGCTCGTGCGCGTAGCCGACAGCCCGCGCGATCTCCTCAACCCAGCCTGCGACCGCCACGGGCGGCGGAGGCGGTGAGCCGCCGAGGAGCTCCTTGAGCGAGTGCGCTCCCTCGATCAACTCGTAGGCGACGTAGACGAAGCCCTCGTCCTCCCCTGCCTCGTGGATCCGGACAATCCCTGGGTGGCTGAGCGCGGCGGTCGCCTCCCCCTCTCGCCTGAAGCGGGCCCGAGCCTTCTCGCTCGCGCGGATCAGGACCTTGAGCGCGACTTCACGCTGGGAGCGGGTGTCCTCGGCCCGATAGACCTTGCCTTGCCCCCCGCGACCGAGAACCTCCCCGATAAGAAAGGGCCCGATCTGCTTGGGCTCCTCTTCGGGAGGAAGGTCGACGCTCCAGGCGAATGCCGGACCTTCTGCGGAGTCGGCGTCCGCAGAGTCACCGAGGTCTATCGGCCCCGCGTCGTCGTCTGAGACCTCCCCCAGGAGAGGGGCTGCTCCCGCCTCCTCTTGAGGCTCTTCGTCAGCCGGCGCCGACTCCCCGTCCGAACTCACTCGAGTCCGTGACGCTTGAGGAGCGTGTAGAGCGAGGTCCGCGGGACACCAAGCTGACGCGCAGCTTGCGCCTTGTTCCCCTGGCAAGCCGCTAGCGCAGCCTTGACCAGCTCGCGCTCGACCTCGGCCAGGGTCTTTCCGGCCAGCGCCGTCTCGGGCGCCGCGCTCGTGAGGCCTTGGCTCGTGCGGATCTCCTCGGAGAGCTGCTTGGCGCTGATTTCGCGAGCTCGGAGCGTGCCGAGGCGGCGGACCTCGTTCTCCAGCTCGCGGACGTTACCGGGCCAGGAGTAACTCATGAGGAGGCGCAGCGCACGCGGAGTGAGCCGAAGCGTGGCCTCCTCCCGTCGCGCGAAGTGCTCGATCAAGAGCGGAACGTCCTCTAGCCGCTCGCGCAGGGGCGGGACCTCGAGCCGGATCACGTCCAGGCGATAGAACAGGTCCTCGCGAAATCGTCCGTCGCTGACGAGTTCCCGGAGGTTCCTGTGAGTGGTGGCCACGATCCGACACGAGAAGGGGTGGGCCTGATCCCCGCCGAGCGGCCGGACCTCTTGCTCTTGGACCGCGCGGAGCAGAGTGGCCTGCAGATCGGGGGACAAGTCGCCGATCTCGTCGAGGAGCAGGGTTCCGTGGCCGGCTTCGCGAAAGAGCCCGACCCGAGCGCCGGCGGCGCCGGTGTAGGCGCCAGCCACGTGGCCGAACAGCTCGCTCACGGCGTTGGCCGAGTCGAGGGCCGCGCAGTTGACCGACACGAAGGGAGCGTTGGGCTCGAGCCCGCGCGTGTGCAGTTCGCGCGCCACGTGCTCCTTGCCGGTCCCGCTCTCGCCCGAGATCAGAGCGGGAGCGCGAGTCCGCGCTCCCCGCTCGAGGAACTCATAGAGCCGAGCCATGGGCGGGCTGGCACCGATCAAGGTCCCGTAGCGAAGCCGCTGGCGCTCGGAGTCTGGGGTGGCCTCCTCTACTAACGCCAGCGCTGAGGCGAGCTCGTCCTGACGACCCTGGAGAGCGCCGCCCTCCCCTCCGCGCAAGGCCGCCGTCTCTAGCGCGAGCGCAGCCTGGTCGGCGAAGAGTCGGAGGTAGGGGAGATCGTCGACGTGGAAGCAGTCGCTGCGCAGGCGGTGATCGAGGTAGAGCACGCCGTGGATCTCACCCCGCAGCCGCATGGGCACACACGCGATCGCGCGGACCTTCCGCTGCACGACGCTCGACACGTCGAGCACGTCAGCGTCGCCCTCGTGAGTCGTGACGAGTCCCTCTCCTTCGCGGACCAGGACCCGCTCGACGACGGTCTGGCTGATATCGCTCCGCTGTCCCGAGAGGGTCTCCTGCGCGAAGCCGCGGGCCGCCACGATCGAGAGTCTGGGCGGCTTGGTCGCCGAGTTGACCAGGACCAAGAACCCCCGCTCGGCCTCGGCTAGCTCGATCGCTGCGTCGAGGACTTCGGGAAACAGCCGGGCCTGATCGCTCTCACCGCCCAACCGGTCGACGAACTGCCGAACGCGCCGCAGCCAACGGAGCTCGCGCTCCTCGCTCATGAGTTCCTACTCGGGGAAGGCATGGAGGGAGTGTATTCCCCCGCCCCGGCCGAGGAGAGCGGCTGACGCACCAGGATGCAGTCGACCTCGATCAGGGCCGAGCCAGCTCGCGATCCTGCGGTGGAGCCTCAGGACTCGCTCCGGGTCTCGGGGGGCGTGGGCCGCTCGCGGGAGCGCCTCCGGCCGCGGATCCCGCGGCTCAGGTGTTGCGAGCGGTAGAGCAAGACTCGGGACCACCAGTGGAGAAGGCGCAGGCGCTGACGGCTTCGCGCGAGCGCGAGCGGAGCGCAGACCTCGAACAGGAGCTCAGCCCAGCGCGCCGTAACGGTCTCGGACGTGATCTCTCGGGCGCGCTGGCGGCCGTTCTCGACCATGGCTTGGTAGAGCGCTGGATCCTGCTTGAGCTTCGTGACCGCCTCGCGAGCCTCGTCGAGCGAATGCACGAGGAGGAAGTCGAGCTCGGAGCGGCGCTCGGCCAGGAACGCGTAGTCGGGGCCCACGATCGCGGGCACTCCTGCGTGCCAGGCGTTGACCAACTTGCTCGCCGGCTTGGTCAGGTAGGAGTCGTGCCAGTCGTTGCGAACCGCGAGCACGGCGTCGACCGTCCGATAGTCGGTCCACTCGCACCCCTCGTATCGAGAACACCCCCCGTGCCACTCGACTCCGTCGAACTGCCACGTCAAGCCCGAGGCCTCGAGGAAGCCGCCCCAGGCTCCGTCCTTGAAGTCGTCGTGCAGGCAGCCGCTGTGCCCCTTGAACGAGACCGTCTTGAGCTCAGCCCCGCGATCTGCGTCGCGGGGGATCAGGCCTGGCTGGGGCCAGTGCGGAACGTAGATGCTCCGCCCGTCGGCGCCGTGATCGTTTTGCACGACCTCGAGGTCTGCATAGAGCTGGGGCCGGTGGTCCGCTCGAACCGCCACAATCAGGGCTCGATTGCGCGAGCAGAAGTCCTTGAAGAGGTGCTTGCGCGAAGCCCCTCCCACGACCACGACGCCAGAGGTGGGGAGCGTGTTCGTCAACCGGACGGGGTAACCCGCGTCTCGCAGCCGAAGGAAAGTCTGCAGGATCCAGATTCGGTGAGTGTTCCCGCCGAAGAAGCGCCAATCCTCGTCGGGCACGAGCGCCTCAATGGCCGCGCAGTCTGCGTCTGGCGAATAGAACGCAACGGGCTCCCCAGCCTCTCGCGAGACCTTCGAGTCAGCCCTGGGAGTCGAATTGGGAGTCAGGGTAGAGGTCAGATCGAATGCCCGAGCGATTGGGGGGAGGTCCTCCCCTTGATCCTACGCCTTCAGACGAGCAGAAGAACTGAACAGAGTTGGTTAGAAGTCCGCCGCCAGCGCGCCCCGAACGCGATCCTCGAGTCCCCAAACCCCACTCCCAGATCCTGATCCTCGACGCTTTTTCAGCATCCCCTCTAAACACCCAAGCCCTTTCCGACCCGTGCCTTGCGCCCGAGGTCCTGGATTCGCTGTGCGTCCCACGTCGGCCCGGCGTGTCCCCGCCTACCAGCCGCCGCCCCCCAACACAGTGAGGCTCCTGTGCGCGCGATTGCTACTTCTCTTCTCTTGCTCCTTGCCCCCCCTTTGCTCGTGACTGGCTGTGGCGGCGGCGGCTCAGGCGGAGGCGGAGGCGCCCCTGCCACGGCGGCCGGCGTCAGCAGCGGCACGCCCGGTTCGACGACGGGAGGCGTCACCAGCAGCAGCACGATCACCCAAGTCGGGCCGCTCTATCGCAAGGCGATCGACTTCGAGAAGGTCATGCAAGCCCAGCACCTCCCGCTGGGGCAAGTCCAAGACGTAATCGTCGATCCGGCCACGGGCGCGGTCACCCACAACGGCGGGTCGCCAAGTCGCCTGCTCTGGACCGGCTTCTACTCGGCGAGCCAGGCCATGCGCTACCGCGCGACCCAGAACCCTGACGCGCTCGCGAACATGGAGGCCGGCCTGCGCACCCTGCGCGACCTCTACGACGTCAACGGCTCGCACGGAGCGATCTCCCGTGGCTACGACATTCCCTCGATCGAGACCAACGGCTTCCCCGCCTCGGGGCGCTTTGCGGGCTTCAACTACAACAAGGGAACCCCGAGCCGAGACCAATACGCCGGCTGGTTCTACGGCATTGGCCACGGCTTCGACCACATTCAAGACCCCGCCCTCAAGCAGGAGCTCTCCGCTCAGGTGACCGCAGTCTGCGAGGTCCTCATGCAGAACGACCTGCAAATGAGCGCCATGTGGGGCACGGGCCAAGTCGAGCCCTTCTTCAACCTGAGGCCCGACTACTTCTATCAGAACCGGATCAACGCTCAGACCTGGGCCAAGGTCGACGACTTCCCGATCAACTTGATCACCAAGAGCGTCCCCTACGACCCCGCCCTGGCGGCCGCGATCGCGTCTGCTTCGATTCCGCCCGTCCGCGCTGGCGAGGCCCTCAAGGCGATCTTCTTCTTCACCGTCGCCGAGCACGTCACCAAGGACCCCCGCTTCGGTGACTACAAGCGTCAGCTCCTCTGGCAGCGCGGCTACGCCGACGTGCTCGAGAAGTATTTGACCTTCCAGGACGACCTGTTCAACGGGCGCAACTTAAAGGTCGCCGAGGACGCGCTCAAGCAGGTCTTCCAGACTCTCGGCACGATCGTGCAGGCCTACCTCGTCGCCAAGGGCACCAACTCGCTCGTGACCCAGCTCCTGATCCCGATCACGACCGCCGGGGTCAGCGGCTGGCTCTCAGACCTGATCGTGGACGTGATCGCCTGGATCCACGACCCAAGCAACCAGGCCAAGCTCAACACCTGGGTGCAGCGACTTCAGTTTGGAACCACGATCCTGGCGCTCGTCGGCCAACAGAACCTCGCGAACAAGATCAACGGGTTCATGACGACCTACGGGCGGAACCTCAACCACCAGGGCTTGATCGACCTCGCGAACACGATTCGGAGTCACCTCGGCGTCAACCTGAACCTGATGCCCCTCTCGCTCATGATTCGGCTCGAGACCGATCCCCGGGCGCTCGACCTCTACAAGCGCTCGATCGAGCGCTACGCCGAGGACCTCAAGCAGGATCACAACCCGATCGTGAACCTGATCCACCTCGCCCACGGGACGATCCCCCGCGCGACGGACTTGCCCCAGACCCTCGAGACGCTGCGTCGCTTCCCGACCGACATGCGCATGCGCCAGGTCGACAACAGCAACTACCCCGGCCTCGTGGTCAGCACCTGGCCCGACCGCTTTGGCCGCGTCGGCGATCACGCGATCTACCCGCTCTACTTCGAGATCGACGAGCGCGGACCCGATATCTTCCCGTGGCGTGGACACCCCCGTCAGATCAAGACGGGGCACCCGGCCGCCGCGCCAGGATCGCCCTCGAGCGTCGTCGCGCCGCTGGGCTACCTCTCGCCTTACTGGTTGGCGCGGGACATGGGCGTGATCGACGCCTCCGACTGAGACTCCCGCTCGGCACGCGCCGAGCAGTTACTTTTCCTGCTGGACGACCCTGCCCCAAGCGGGGTCGTTCTCTTGGTTTGGGGGGCTCTCTTCCGTGCTCGTGCTCGTCCTCGTGCTCGCGGTTGGGCTGAAGAGGCCGACCCGCGCGCCCTCGGGGGCCGGGCGGGGGTAAACCCCGCACCCTACAGATCGCAAGACCGCCCCTCCGCAAGGCACCCTATTGGACGGCTCACAACACGCTGGCGCCAGCCGGCGAAGCCTCGCGACTAAGTCCCCAGCTGGGAAGCGACTCGCGCTGCGGCTTCGCTCGCGGCGTTGAGGCTGCCCCCCACCGAGAGCGCCTCACGCCAGCAGACAATAAACGTGCCCGCGAAGGTGTCACCGCAGCCAGTGGTGTCCACGACACGTCCTCCAGGGACGGTGGTCGCTGGGATCGCTGTCTCCTCGCCGCCTCGCCAGGCGAGCGCTCCTTCCGCGCCGAGCGTCACGATCCAAGTCGCGTCGGACCCGCGAGCCAGGGCGCGGAGCTCGTCGAGACGGGGGTGGCTCTTCGAGAGCCCCGCGAAGAGCAGCACGGAGCGTTCGGCCGCCTCGCTCAGGAAGCCCTCGGGCAGCTCCTCCAAGTCCTGGAGGTCGAGCGCGACGGGGGCCCCGCTCTCCCAGGCGGCCCGGGCCCAAGCGATCGTCTGCGCGAACACTGGGACGTAGATCAGGCCGGCGCTCGCCAGCGCCGTGGTCAGCGCTGGGCTCACAGGCCTCACCTCACCCAACACGCCGGCCTGGTAGCCACTCAGGGTGCGCTCGCCCTCGGCGGAGACTTGGATCGGCTGGCGAGGAGTCAGCCCGGGGTGGGTCTCCAGCAGATTCACGCCTGCACCGCAAGCGACGAGCGCCTCGCGGAGCGCCTCGCCGTCCTCGCCGAGCGGCGCCGCGACGAGGACCTCGAACGAAGGCTCGTGCGAAAGGGCCGCTCGAGCCACGTTGAGGGCGCAGCCGCCGAGGAGCGTCTCCCCTGAGGCGTAGTCGTCGAAGCCGACGTCGCCCCAGAGAAGGAGCGGGCCGGGGCGAGCCCGCGCGTCGTCTGACTCCGGCGCGTTCAATGGGCCTCGAGCCAGTTCGCGCCCCGGCCGACGTCGACCTTGAGCGGAACACGGAGTTCGTAGGCCTGCTCCATTTCCTCCCGGACCAGCGCCTCGAGAGCGTCCGCGTCCTCGGGGTGAACCTCGAGGACTAGCTCGTCGTGAACTTGGAGCAGGAGGTGAGCGCGGAGCTTCTCGCGCTCGAGGCGGGCGGCGACTCGGAGCATGGCGAGCTTCATGATATCGGCCGCGCTCCCCTGGACCGGCGAGTTGAGCGCAACCCGCTCGGCGTTGGCGCGCTCGGAGCGGCGAGAGGAGCGAATCGAGTCCAGGGATCGCTGTCGTCCGAGAATGGTCGTGACCCAGCCCTCGCGGCGCGCGTGTTCGACGCTCCCGTCGAGGTAGCCCTTGATCCCGGGGTAGCTCCGAAAGTAGTTCTCAATGAACGTGCCCGCCTCTTCGAGGGTCAGCCCGGTGTCGCTGGCGAGGCGATTGCGCCCCATGCCGTAGACGAGCCCGAAGTTGATCGCCTTGGCGCGCCCGCGCTGCTCGGGGGTGACCTCGTCGAGCTCGACCCCAAACACGCGCGAGGCCGTCGAGCGGTGAACGTCGAGGCCAGCGTGGAAGGCGGCGCAGAGGGCCTCGTCCTCGGAGAGGTGGGCCAAGACCCGCAGCTCGACTTGGGAATAGTCAGCCGAGAGGATCAGCCAGCCCGGCTCGCCTGCCACGAAGGCCGCCCGGATCCGGCGCCCCTCCTCGCTGCGGATCGGAATGTTCTGGAGGTTGGGATCCGAGCTGCTCAAGCGTCCGGTCGAAGTCACGGCTTGATTGAAGTTGGTGTGGACCCGGCCGGTGTCCTTGTTGATCAACTTGGGGAGGGCCTGGACATAGGTCCCGAGCAGCTTGTCGAGGGCCCGGTGGGCCAGGATCACGCGCGGGAGCGCGTGCACTTCGGCCAAGGCCTCGAGCGCCTCGTGGTTGGTCGAACGCGCGCCGCCCAGGGTCTTCTTGATCTTGACGCCGGCCTGTTCGTGAAGCTTGAGCCGCTCGTAAAGGATCCCACCGACTTGCTTGGGGGAGCCGAGGTTGAAGGGCTCACCCGCGAGGGCGTAGGCCTCCTCGGCGAGGACCTCGAGGCGGGCTTTGAACTCGACGCCCGTCGCCTTGAGGGCCTGGGTGTCGATCGCGACGCCGCGCGTCTCCATGGCGAGCAGGATCGGGAGGAGGGGGAGCTCGACGTCCTGGTAGAGGGACTCACGCGCTGGGTCTTCGGCGAGCTTGGTCCGAAACAAGTGGTGGAGCCGACAGGTAATGTCGGCGTCCTCCGAGGCATAGGGGAAGATCTCGTCGTCGTGGGTGTCGCGCATGTTGCGCTGCTTGGCGCCGCTCCCGATCACGTCCCGCGTCGAGATCTTCTTGTAGCCCAGGTAGCGAAGCGCGAGCGAGTCGAGCCCGTGGCTGTTGGCCGCTGGATCGAGGACGTAGCTCTCGAGCATTGTGTCGAACCCGATCCCCTTGACCGGGATCCCGTGTCGTTCGAGGACGGATATGTCGTACTTGACGTTCTGACCGCCCTTCTTGACGCTCGAGTCGGCGAACAGAGGCGCGAGCTGCTCGAGGTGAGCCTTCATGTCGAGTTCGACGGGGAACAACTCGAACGCGCTCTGACCGAGGCTCTCCTCGGCGGCTATGTAGGCCGCTTGGCCGGGGGTGTGGCTAAACGCGATCCCCACGATCTCGGCCTCGCGTGGGTCGAGGCTGGTCGTCTCGAGGTCGAACACGAACTCGCCCGCCTCGCGGAGCGTCTCGATCAGCGCCGGGAGCTCGGCGCCCGTGATCCGCTCGTGAACGTGTGGGTCCCCGCTGAGCTCGACGGTGAACCGCCCGCTGAACTCGCGAAACTCGAGCTCTGCGAAGAGCAGGTTCAGCGCCGCGGCGTCGGGCTCTGCCAACTGGAGGTCGTCGAGGGTCTCTGGGAGCGGCATGTCCTCCTCGATCGTGACCAGCTCCCGGCTGAGGAGCGCCTGGTCCCGAAACTCCTCGAGCTTGGCCGCGACGCCCTTGCGCGGGAAGGCGTGCGGGTCAGCGAGCGCCGCGTCGAGGTCGCCGAACTGGAGCAGGATCTCAAGCGCGCGTTTGGGCCCCACGCTCGGGACGCCCGGGACGTTGTCCGAGCTGTCACCGCAGAGCGCGAGGTAGTCCCGGAAACGCTCGGGCGTGACCCCGTGGCGTTCCTTGACGCCCGCGGGGTCGAGGATCTCGACCCCGCGTACTCCGACTCGGTAGGGGTTGTAGATCTTGACTCGCTCCGTCACGAGCTGACAGAAATCCTTGTCCCCAGAGACAATGAACACCTCATAGCCGGCCGCCGCCCCCCGCTTGGCGAGGGTTCCGATCACGTCGTCGGCCTCGTAGCCCTCGACCCCGAGCCGGGCCACGCCGAGCCCGTCCACGATCTTGTCCACGTAGGGCAGGCACGAGAGCATTTCGTCAGGCATTTGCTGACGCGTGGCCTTGTAGTCGGCGTAGCGCTCGTGGCGAAAAGTCTTCTTGCTGACGTCGAACACGACCGCCGCCCGCTCGGGGACCTCGGCGTCGAGAATCCGAAGCAGCTCGCGCGTGAACCCAAACGCCGCAGACGTGTTGAGCCCGGCTTGGTTGCGGAGCGGGTTCTTCACGAACGCGAAGTGGCTCCGATAGGCGAGCGCCGAACCGTCGAACAAAAAGAGCCGGGGGGGCTTCGCCACGAGGACCTCCACCCCGGGCTGCTGACGGGGTTGCGAGAGGATACGCCGAGCACCTCGCCTCCCAAGTCCCCAGGCTCCCGACGTCCAATCCTTGACGCACCTGCCCCCAGCCGAGGGCGCGGAGACTTCGAGACCCCGCCCTAAGGACTGGGCTGATTAGAGCTTGGGACTCCCGGCGGGCGATCGCCGGGAATGGACCCCCTCGTGCGCAAGGCCAGGCAACCGAAGGGGTCCTCTTGAAATCGCTCACGCTCTGGATCGCGACGCTCGGAGGTAGTCGTGCCGCCAAACCTACTGGCTGAGTCTCCCCACCGCTTCTGGCTTCGAGCAGACCGCTGACGTAAACTCTTTGGCCTTGGGGAGAGCCGCTTTTTCCCCGCCCGAGAGGACCCTATGACGACCGCCGCACCCGGCATCTCGCGCGATCGCGTCACGATTCGCTTTGCCGGCGACTCCGGTGACGGCATGCAGCTGACCGGCACCCAATTCACGACGACGTCCGCCATGATCGGCAACGACGTCAGCACCTTCCCCGACTTCCCGGCGGAGATCCGCGCGCCTGCAGGGACCCTGCCCGGCGTCTCGGGCTTCCAGATCCAATTCGGGAGCGTGAACATTCGCACGCCGGGCGACGCGCCTGACGTCCTGGTGGCCATGAACCCGGCGGCGCTCAAGGTCAACCTTCACGACCTCCCCGACGGCGCCACGATCCTCGTCAACGAGGACTCGTTCAGCGAGAGCAACCTCAAGAAGGCCGGCTACGCGAGCAACCCCCTCGAGGACGGGACGCTCAAGGCCTTCCGGGTCGTCAAGCAGCCGATCACGACCCTGACCCGCGAGGCGCTCAAGGAAATCGGGATTGACTCGGGCTCGAAGGACCGCTGCAAGAACCTGTTCGCGCTCGGAGTCATGTATTGGCTCTACGACCGGCCGCTCGAGCCGACCCTCGAGTGGCTCTCGACCAAGTTCAAAAAGAAGCCGCTCCTCGTCGAGGCGAACCACATAGCACTCAAGGCTGGGTTCCACTTCGCGGACACGACCGAGGTCTTCACCAGCCACTACCAAGTCCCCGCCGCGACCCACCTCCCCGCCGGCGAGTATCGCCAGGTCATGGGGAACGAGGCCCTAGCGCTCGGGCTCACGACGGCGGCTCAGAAGGCGGGTCTCCCGCTCTTCTACGGGAGCTACCCGATCACGCCCGCCAGCGACGTGCTCCACCACTTGAGCCAGCACAAGCACCTCGACGTGCGGACCTTCCAGGCAGAGGACGAGATGGCCGCGGTCTGCGCCTCGATCGGCGCCGCCTTCGGGGGGGCCATGGCCGTCACAGGCACCAGCGGCCCGGGCGTCGCCCTCAAAGCCGAGGCGATCGGCCTCGCGGTCATGATCGAGCTCCCGCTGATCATTGTGAACGTCCAGCGAGCCGGCCCGAGCACGGGCATGCCGACCAAGACCGAGCAAGCAGACCTCCTCCAGGTCATGTTTGGCCGCAACGGAGAGTCGCCTTGCGGAGTCGTCGCGCCGGCCACTCCCGGAGAGTGCTTCACCCTCGCGATCGAGGCCTGCCGCCTGGCCCTGACCCACATGGTCCCGGTCTTCATTTTGACGGACGGCTACTTGGCCAACGGCGCCGAGCCCTGGCTGCTCCCCAACCCCGACGACATTCCCGAGATCAAAGTCAATTTCATAACCGAGGGCAACGGGCCCGACGGGGTCCTCAACGGCTACCAGCATGACCCCGAGACCTTGGCGCGCCCGTGGGCGATCCCTGGAACGCCTGGCCTCGAGCACCGGATCGGAGGGCTCGAGAAGTGGGACGTCACGGGGCATATCTCCTACGACCCAGAGAACCACCACCACATGTGCAAGCTGCGCGCCGAGAAGATCGAGAGAATGGTCGTCCCCGACGCCGAGCTGATCGGTCCCGAGGAGGGCGAACTGCTCGTCGTGAGCTGGGGTGGGACCTACGGCGCGGTCCTGACCGCCGCCGAGGAGCTGCGACTTGCGGGCAAGGAGATCACCGTCTGTCACCTCCGCTACATAAACCCCTTCCCCAAGAACCTCGAGGCCACGCTCCGCAAGTTCAAGAAGGTGATCGTCCCCGAGCTCAACCTCGGTCAACTCTGCATGATGATCCGCGCCAAGTTCATGGTCGACGCGATCAGCTATCCCAAGGTCCACGGCCGACCCTTCCAGGTCGCCGAACTCGTCGCAAAGTTCTCGGAGGTGCTCAGTGACTAGCGCAGTCGTTCAGCTCAAGAAGAAGGACTTCGTGTCCGATCAAGACGTTCGCTGGTGCCCCGGCTGTGGGGACTACGCGATCTTGAATGCGATGCAGCGGATCATGCCGGAGCTCGGCGTGCCCAAGGAGAAGATCGTGTTCGTGAGCGGGATCGGCTGCTCGAGCCGCTTCCCGTACTACATGAACACCTACGGGTTCCACACGATCCACGGACGAGCGCCTGCGTTCGCGACGGGGCTCAAGTGCACCAACCCCGACCTAACGGTGTGGCTCGTGACCGGGGACGGCGACGGCCTGAGCATTGGGGGCAACCACCTCCTGCACGTGATCCGCCGCAACGTCGACATAAACATTCTCCTGTTCAACAACAAGATCTACGGCCTGACCAAGGGGCAGTACTCGCCCACGTCCGAGGTCGGCACGGTCACCAAGTCGACGCCGCTCGGCTCGCTCGATCGCCCGCTCAACCCGCTTCGATTCGCGCTCGCGAGCGAGGCGACTTTCGTGGCGCGGACCTACGACACCGATCTCAAGCACATGCAACAGGTCTTCAAGGCTGCAGCAGCGCACAAGGGCGTCTCGTTCGTCGAGATCCTCCAGAACTGCCCGATCTTCAACGACGGATGTTGGACGGAGAACCTGGCCAAGAAAGTCCGCAAGGACAAGGTCCTGTTCCTCGAGCACGGCAAGCCCATGGTGTATGGGGCCGACAAGAACCGGGGCCTCAAGCTAGACGGCCTGGCCCTTGAGAAGACGAGCTGGGAAGGCGACGAGACGCCCGCCGACGTGTTCGTACACGACTCGACCGTCGAGAGCAGCGTCCTCGCGACGCTCTTGACGGAGTTCACCGACCCGATTCCGGTCGGGATCTTCCGCGAGGTCCAGGCCCAGCCTTACGACGAGGCTCTCATTAACCAACTCGACGTCGCCAAGGATAAATCCAAGGGCCAGGGGCTCGCCGAGCTCTACCGCCAAGGCGCCAACACGTGGACGGTCGAGTAGACCTCGACGCCGCCTACGCGCATTGCCACGACGTCGTCGCGGCGCGAGCGAAGAACTTTATCTACTCGTTCATGCTCCTCCCCCCGGCCCGACGGCGGGGGCTGGAGGCGATCTACGCCTACTGCCGAGTCGCGGACGACTTCGCCGACGACGACGGACTCGAGACCGCTGAGCGGGCGCGCCTGTTGGCGGATCTCCGGGTTCGACTCCAGCTCGCGCTCCCCGAAGCGGGCGACGCAGCTCAAGAGCGACCCGGCCCCGACGCGGAGCTCGACCCGCTCCTGCTCGCGCTGGCCGACACCGCCCAGCGGTTCCAGATCGAGCGCCACGACCTCGATCTAGTCGCGATCGGCTGCGAGCAGGACCTGATCAAGGCCCGCTACGCGAACTGGGACGAGCTCCGCGACTACTGCTATCACGTCGCCTCCTCGGTCGGCCTCGCCTGCCTGGAGGTGTTCGGGTATCGAGGTCCCTCGGCCGAAGTCCGAACCCTGGGCGTCGACCTCGGGCTCGCGATGCAGCTCACGAATATCATTCGCGACGTGCGAGAGGACGTCGAGCGCGATCGGATCTATCTCCCCGCCGACGAGCTGGCCCAGTTTGGGATCGACGAGGAGCAGCTCCGTGCCGGGCGCGTCGACGACAAATGGCGTGAGTTCCTCGCGTTTCAAGTCGCCCGAGCCCGCGAGCTCTTCGCGAAGGCGGCTCCCCTCGAGCGCTACGTGCGGCGCCGCTCCCGGATCTGCCCCGCGGCCCTGACCACGATCTACCAAGCCGTGCTCGGCGAAGTCGAAGCCGCTGACTACGACGTCTTCTCGCGACGAGCTTCGCTGAGCGGCCGGCGCAAGCTCGGCCTCCTGGGGCAAGCCTTCGGGCGCACGATCGCGGGCGCGCTCGTCCCTTAGTCCTTCCGCGACTCCTTGGGGGGGGCCTCAGGCCAGCTCATGGGCGGGAGGGGATAGCCCTGCTCAAGGGCGATCCGAGTCACCTCTTGGCGCTCTCTCGGGTCGAGTCGCAGCGAGCGACGCTCGCGGATCTCACGGAGCGGCACTGCCTTGAGGAACGCCCCGTGGTAAGCGCGCTGCGCCGCCTCTCGCTCCCCGACCTTGACACCGAGGGTCAGCACCAGGGTCGCGTAGGTGACGTCGTAGCCGAACAGATCCTCGTCGACATGAAGCGCGGTCCAGGCCTCCTTGTTCTTGTGCATGCTCTGGAGCGCTGTGGCCTGAATCAAGTAGCCCCAGGGGAGCCACTCGGCCCAAGCCGAGCGCGTCTTGGTCAGACGCTCGATCTCTCGCCCGAGTGAAAGCGCGATCGAGTGATCGTGGGCCATGAGTCGAACCATCCCGACCTCACACAGCGCGCGAACTAGCGCTAGGCGCGTGTTCTTGGCCGCGGCCGACCGAACGTCGCCGCCTGCGGCGTGATAGCCCTCGCGCACCGCCCCCAGGGCCGCCGCCCAGACCCGGAGGACGTCCTCATACTCCCCTCGGCTCTTCGCAGGGAGAACCACTAGGCGCGTCGCGTCGACGACCTTCGATAACTCGATTCGAGCCGGAAAGCCGAATCTGATCGCTCGACGGGCCGAGGCCGCAGCCTGGTCCTGATCTCCTGCGGCGTCGGCCCCAGGCCGCGACGCTCGATTGCTGTAGAGATCCGCCAGCCACAGCTCGGCTTGGCCTCGGCAGTGGGGCGAGAGGTCCTTTCGCTCTCGCGCGAGGGTCTCGGTCAGCCTGCGGATCAGCTCACTCACTCCCGCCGCGTCGTATTGCGAAGGCGAGCCCTTGTAGGTCGATTGAATCAAGGCCAGGCCGCGGGCCTGGCTCAGCGGTCTCGGCTTGAGTCGATCAAGCGTGATCAGCGCCGCTTCGTCGAAGCGTTTGAACGTACCCGCGAGGGTCGAGTGAGCTCCGTGGCGAAGGGAGAACAGGCAGCCCGCCCCGACCAACTCCGAGTTCGCAACCGCATCCAAGGGGATCGTCAGGTTGCGAACGATCACGGCTATGTCTGGGGTGAGCTCGTAGCTGGGATCTAGGTAGTCCGCGACGTCGTCGAGCGAGAAGGCGATCCTAAGAGCCCGCCGGGCTCGTCCCCGGCGACCCTTCCGCTGAGCGGCGGGGACGGATTCTGAGGAGAGGGCCTCGTTGAGGCGCACCAAGCGCTGGACCTCGTCTTGGAAGAGCCGCCGCAGACCGGGCCCGAGGCCTGGCGGATTCAGCTTCACGAGGGCCTGGGACAGCTCGTCAGCCTGCTCGAGGGTCGCGACTCTAGCCAAGCGAGCCTTCCAGTTCGGAAGCGCGGCGCTGAAGCCGCGCCACCAGGCGTCCCTGGAGACGCCGAGCAGCTTGGCCAGCGCGAGGGCGGGTCCGATCCTGTCGGCGGCTCTCCGCCAGGGCTCCCGTGGCCCGGGAAAGCCGCTCAGAGCCTCGGCCAAGAGCCGCTCTGCGGTCACCCTGAACCCCCGCGCCAAAGGCCCTCCCGCGGGGAGCCTGAGTCGAGACGCGAGCTGCTCGAGGTCCGCTGCGTTGCGGGTCGTCTCCAAGAGGAGGAGCTGCGCGCTAAAGCGCTCTGGGTCGGCGCTCGCTCCCCGCAGGGCTCCCTCGGCGTAGCGACGAGCGGTGGAGGTCTTCCCCGCGCGCAGCGCGGCCACGCCCTTGAGGAGCTGGCCTGGCACGCCTTCGACCTGCGGAGGGGGCTCGTCGGCTGCGAGGGCCAGCAAGCCGCGATAGGCGCCGAGGCGCTGTCGGTTGAGGACCAACCCCGGCGCGTCGAGCGTAGCCCCGACCCGATCCAGGCGCTCCTGGGCCCGATCGAGGGCAGCCGCGCTCGGAATCGGCGCCGCGTCGAGCCCGTAGGTCCCCAGCGACTCTCGCTCCCACTCAAGGTGCTCCTGATAGGCCACCTGCGGGTCGAAGGCTGGGCCGCTCTGAACGGCGAACAGCAGGACACCGCCCAGCAACAAGAGCGCAGCCGCTCCGACCAAGGCCCAACGCCAGCGCGCGGTCCTCTGGATCGTGTCGTGCTCTCCTCGAAGCAAACGCCGGAGCTCCTCGGCGAGCTCCTCGAGGGTCGGGCGAGCGGTGAGGTCTTTGGCGAGGAGTCGTGCCACGAGCGCGTCGACGGGAACCGCGAGCTCGCCGAGATCCGCGCTCGCCGAGGGAGCGGGCGCCGTCTGGTGAATGACCTTGTCGAGGGTCGCCAGGAGCGCCCCCTCAAAGGGCGGGCTCCCGCAGAGCTGCGCGTAGAACAGCGCCCCCAGCGAATAGACGTCTGCTGGCGCTCCGACCGCCACCTCAGCCAAGGCCTGCTCGGGGGCCATGTAGGCCGGCGTCCCCAACAGAGTCCCGGTTCGAGTCAAGTGCTCTGAGACTTCGCCAAGGCTGCGGGCCAGTCCCCAGTCAATGATCCGTGGCTCGCCTCGGTCGTCGAACAAGACGTTCTCCGGCTTGAGATCGCGGTGGAGGACTCCGCGAGCGTGGGCGTGTTGGAGGGCGCTCACGAGCTTGCTCGTGATCGCGAGCGCTTCGTTAAGCGGAAGACCCCCCGCTCGCCCGATCCGGTCCTTGAGGGTCCCCCCGGGGAGGAGGTCCACGACGAGGTAGGGCGGGTTGGCGTCTAGGTCGGCGGCGTGAATTCGCACGACGTGAGGGTGATCGAGCCGCGCCGTCAGCTCGGCCTCCCGACGAAAACGAGCGACGAGCTCCGCGTCCCCGACGCCTCCCGGGAGAAGCGTCTTGAGCGCCAAGCGGTGGCCGGTCGGACCGCGGACTTCAAGCACGGCTCCCATGCCGCCGCGATCCAGCTCCCGAGAAACGACGAACTCGCCGAAGCGCTGCGGCAGCGCGGCCGCGGACGGACTCGAGGCGAAGCCGACCCGCTCGCCGTAGAGCGCTCGCTCGAGCTGATCGGGCGGGACGAGGCGCCGCTCGATCAGGAGCACGGCCAAGCTCAAATCAGGCTCGAAGTCGCGTCGCGTTCGGACCTCGCCGAGGCACCCCTGCAGGATCAGAGGATCCACGAGGCCTTGGCTGAGGAGGCGTTGCGCGAGCGCGGTGTCCGTTCCAGCGGTCAAGGTCTCAGTGTGGACGGACCGCTCGGCTGGGGCAAGTTGGGCGCGGGTCCGAACAGATCACGGGTCAAGCGGGCGTGTCTTCGATGACCGTACCCGGGCGGGGGTACAGCTCCTGAGGTTGATAAGCCTAATCCCAGAGGCCGTCCGTCTCTCCCGGACAGGCGGGCGGGGGTAAACCCCACACCCTACAGATCGCAAGAGGGCCCCTCCGCAATGCACCCGATTGGACGGCTCACAACACGCCTTGGTAGGGGCGGGGTTTACCCCCGCCCGGCCCCCAGACCCTGCCGCTCGGCCCCTCCGGTGTCTCACCCATGTTGGCAAAGAGGGCCCGCGCACTTAACCGTAGCGACATCAGGAGCTGTAAACCCCGCTACATTTACCTGTACCGGCCTGAGCCGCGCCGAGCTACGTGCCGCTCCGAAGCTTCTCGAGCATGATCTTCACGTGGGCTGCAGGCACGCTGCCGAGGGTCCCCAGGGCCTCCTCCTTGGCGCCACCGTTCTTCAACGCCATCCACGTCGCGCACTCCTCGAGGATCTCTTCGTCGCTCATTTCTTCGAGCGCTCTCAGCGGACCCTTGGCCTCCATTTTGGCCTTCGCCGCCAGCTCGTTGCTCCCTACCCGGCCTGACCGCTTACAGCCACGGCAAGGGCTCGTCATGCAACTGCCACCACAGATCTCGCACGTACCCATGTCTTGCTCCTTAGGTTCGACGACGAACCACACGTCTCGTTGTTCGCTCGCGAAGCTCCCTCATAGCATTGAGGACGCACTTCTGCTGACCGGGGCCGGGCTTCGCCTATAAGATCGGCCTCGTGAACGACCCAGACCCACTGCTGAAGAAGCGAATCGACGACCTAGAGGCCCTTGTGGCCTTCCAGGATCGGAGCATTTCCAAGCTGGACGAAGTCCTGACTCAGTTCGCGGCTCGGGTCGAGCGACTCGAGGCGACCGCAAAGAGCCAGGCCGCTCAGCCACCCGAGGTCGGAGAGCAGTGCGATCCCCCTCCGCACTATTGAGCCGGCGTCGGGCAACGTGTCGCGGGGCGGAAATTGTCAACGACAATGAGACACGCGAGGGCCAGAATTTAGTGAGCTTCGGCGAGCACCTCCTCGGGTCGAGGTGAGGGGAGGCTCGGGCAGACAGGCAGGCAGGTTTCCTGCTGCTCGGGTCCAGCGAACGCATTTGCGATCCTCGCGCGTGAGGTCGCGTGAGGTCTTCCCTCGTGAGGGGTCTAGGTGAGCAGCTAGGCGCTGGGTGGAGGGGGCTCGCCCGAGCCCGTGTGCCAAAGGGGTAGACTCGCGCGCCTGTCGCGGAGCCCCGTCTCGCCCGCGCGGCGGCTGCCCTTTCAGGGCTAAAGGGGAGTTGGTGTCGCACTACAACGAAGCAGAGTTCCTACGCCGAGTCGAGCTGGCCCTTGAGAAGGTCAAGACCCTCCTCGACCACACACGGCACCCGCAGCTTCCGGCCGAGGTGCCGCACCGCTACGACGACAAATACCTCCTGGTCGAGTTCCTGACTCGGGCCGCTATGGGCGGCGTGCTGACCTGCCTCGAGAGCATTGGGCTCGATCACGAGGGCCTCGCGAAGCTGCGCGAGTGGGTCAAGGAGCGCACGGTCACGCTCCGATTCGAAGCGCGCGAGGATTGCACATTCCTGGGGGAGAAGACCCGGGAGATCGTCTCGCCGGTTCAGCGCGTCACAGAGTTCAAGGGCCCAGACGGCGAGGAGACGAGCATCCGCGACAAGGTCGTGACCACGGTCACCGAATACTGGTGGAACTTTGAGTTCAGCTACCGCCTGATCGCTTTCCAGGGCAACGCCCCTCAACTCGGAATCACGCTCTGCGAGCGGGCGGGCAACACCGGCCTGCGGACCTCGACCGAGAGGCCGCCCCGGGCCCAGAACGTGGTCCGGCCGGTGCTTGACGTGGACGTGACGTGGCTCCTCCAGCACGTCGACGACCACAGCCAGCTCGCGTTCGCGATTGGTCGCCACGATCCGCGCTGCCACACGCCCCGCCGCAACCCTCCGATCGAGCAGGCGCTCGGAGCGTTCGCTAAGTTCACGGAGTGGAGCTCCGCGATCGGCGGCTACTTCCGCTCCGAGCTTCTCCCGGTTCAGCAAGAGCCGGCCCTGAGTGACTTCGATCACGGCGCGCTCAACGTCAAAGACTTGTTCAGTCCTGTGATCCCCCTCTTCGAGGGCGACGGTCAGGGGGGCCCGGCGGACTCCGTCCTGCCCATGGCCAACGTCAACGCCTTCCTCGAGGAGCAGTTGCGCTGCCTCAACGTCAAACGACAGCACCTGAGCCAGGCCTTCCCTCCAAACGATTCAGTGATTACCGTTCACGTCATGCACCTCCTGGTGGCCCTCAAGCACGCTCGGCAGGTGTGTCGCGACCACGCGGCCGGCGTGGACTACGTCGAGGACATGCTTCGCCAGCAGCTCGTCGCGGCGATCGGCAAGGTCCTCTCGCCTGTGGACTTCGCCGAGTACATGACTTTCCACCACCGCAAGCTCTTCAAGTCGGAATACCGCCCGCAGCCCTTCTCTTACGCGATCCGCCGTCCGGACCACGACCCAGAGGGAACCCTTAGCCTCGAGGTCCAGCGCTCGGAGTCGGTCCCGATCGCGACCCTCGTCCAGCGGCGCGAGGCGAGCCAGCCCATGAGCTTCCCGCTGGACGCAGCGACGCGAGTCTCTTTCCTCGGCGAGCGCTATCTCCACGCCTGGGTCGCCCACCAGTTCTCGGGGTTCAGCGAGACGCTGACCCTGATCGCGCGCGCTCGTCAGTTCAGCAGCTATATCCTGCTCCTCGGGCGGATCTCCTCGGCCGACACCTTCGAGCCAAGCCACGCGATCATTGTCCAGAACAAAGACGTGCTCGAGATCCCGCTCGACCTCGAGCAGATCCCGACCCCCAAGGAGTTCCGCGACGCGATCGAGTCGCTCTCGCCCGAGCAGCAGCGTTTTGCCAAAGCGTTTCGTGGCATGCAGCTCGAGAGCACCCTCTTTGGCGTGTGCGTGATTCAGATCAAGCCTCAGCTCGAGAGGCTGCTCAAGCTTCCCCCCGACAGCCTGACCAAGGAGATCAAGCTCACTCAGGATCTCCTCGAGCTCTTCATGGACTACCAAATCCCGAGTGACCTCCTCTCTTTCGAGGACTCGGAGGAAGTTGAGCTCACCTCCGTGGACAAGCTCGAGCGCGTGCGGAGTTACGTCTCGCGCATGCAGGAGCTGATCGCCGAAGCCAAGCAGAAGGAGGTCGAGGAGGCCCAACAACGCGAGGCCTTCCGCCGCGCCGAGTCGGACCGCACCGGCTACGTCGGCGCCGGACCGCCTCCGGCTCTTCCCCGGATGAGCTTGTCCGCGTCGATCGACCCTTTCGGCAGCGGGGGAGACCCCTTCGCGAGCGGAGACGCATTCGCCGCTGGAGCTGCGGGGGCGGATCCCTTCGGCGCCCCGCCCCCGGCTCCTTCGGCGGCGGGCGGCGACCCCTTCGCTGCCTCGCCAGCAGGCGGTGACCCCTTCGCGGAGGCGGCTTCAGACCCAGGCCCCGCACCGGAGTCGCCGGCTGTGGAGCCTGCGCCGAGTGATCCCCACCAGCCCCAGCCTGAGTCGTCGAAGGAGATCGCCGCGGGCGGAGGGCTGGACTACACCCAGATTCCAGCGCTCCTCGATCAGAGGATCGAGCGCTTGGACGAAGACGGCGCTTTGCGCGCCACGATCATTAGCCCTGGTGACTCTTGGCAAAAGAGCTACCTCGAATCACTCTTGGCGGAGGTCGCGCACAAGAGCCTCTACGTCAACGAGCAGCGCACGGAGAAGGACAAGGCCTTCGACTTGATCGACGCCCTCTCGAAGTCAGGCGACCTGACCTTTCAGGACGCGAGCCTGCACGTCGTGATCGCCTCGACGCACTGCTTCGACAAGACGCTGCTCGAGACCGTGATCCAGGGGAACATGAACCCGGTCGAGAAAGTCGAGCGCTCGTCCGTGATCGTGGCGACCACGATCCATGGCCTCCCGGCGCACGAACTCCTCCTCGAGGGTCAGCGCCAGCGCTTCTTCACGACCTCGCCCCAGCTCAAGGTGTCCGCAGACTCCTAGTCACCGGGCTGCCTCAGCTCGGGATTCTTCCGCAAGATCTTCGCCAGCTCCCCGCGACCCTCGTCAGAGTCGGCGCGGCGGAACCACGTTGCAGCCTTGGAGCGGTCTAGCTTCACGCCCCGCCCGCAGTTGTAGGCATATCCCAGCTGCAATGCACACCAGGTGTTGCCGCCCTTTGCGCCCTCCTCGAACCAGGGAATTGCGCGCGCAAAATTATGGTGAAAGTCCTTGTGCCAGACCAGCATGTGGGCGACCTCCGCACAGCCCAGGGAGTCGCCGGCTCGCCCGGCGGCGATCAGGAGGTCGCGCGCGCGGGGGAGGTCCATTGTCATGCCTCGTTGACCACGCTTGAGCCAGTAGCCGTACTGCCCCATGGTCCAAGGATCCCCGAGCTCTGCCAAGAGCGTGTGGATATGGTGGAACTTGGCTCCTTGGCGGAGGGCGATCCTGAGGTCCAGGTGGGCGACCTCCAGAGACTTCGGGAAGACCTCTTGCAGGCGCGCGATCGCCTTCCTGCAGTCGCTCGCCACTTGCTCCTGAGTCAGGTAGGACTTGGCGTCGTCGACGACGGTCCGCGAGAATTCGTAGTGCAGGCTCGGGATCAGCAATCGGAACGGGACGTAGTCGGGGCGCGCCTCGACGACGCCATAGACGAACTCGAGGGCTGCTTCGGCGCTCCCTCCCCACTTGGGGTAGATCGCCTCGAGGTTCATTTCGTAGGCCGCTAGGTAGTCGGGATCTGCCAGGCGCGCGGCGTTGAAGTAAGCCTCGCGGACCGTGTCGGGCGCGCTCGTGGCGCGGGCCACGATCAGGAGCCCGGTGTATCCGTAGGCCTGTGTGCTCGAGCGCTGATTGGCCAGGGTGAACGCGGTGCCCGCCTTGCCCAGCTCTCGCCGGAAGACCTTCCACCCCTCCTCGGTCACGGTGCTGGCCCAGCCATGGCCCCGGGCCTTCCAGCCCCACTTCACGTGCGCTATGCCCTTGAGATACGCAGCGACGAAGCTCTCCGGTGAGGCCGCCACCCAGGACGCGAAGTGGCTCTCGTTAATGCCCTCGCCTGAGTAGATCCCTTTGATCTCGTCGAGGTGGGTCCGTCCAGGCTCGTCCTTGCGATAGCCCTTCGCCACGATCTTCTTGAGCTCGGCGTCGAGCTGCTCATGTTTGCCCTCCTTGAGGAGGGCACCCAAGGCCTCGAGCCGAACTCGCTGGGGGGAGATCGAGGGGCTGTAGGCTGGGGGAGCTGGGTGTCGCTTGCGAAGGAGCCACTTGAGCCCGTTGGCGACTTCGGTGTAGCCGTCCGCGCTGATCATGTTGGCGCGGTCGTAGACGAACTTGAACTCCCGATCGATCACGAAGTAGCCGGGCACCAAGGCGTAGGTCGCTGGGACCTGGTAGCGCTTGTCCGTGTAGAGGACACGAGTCCGAGGCCGCTCTGCCAACTTGAAGTGCTTGGCCCACGCCTTGGCGTCGCTCAGGGTCGGGACGCCCTGCCGGGGCCCGTAGACCATGACCTGCAGCCAGATCAGGTCCGGCGAATCGACAGGGACATTGGCCTCCTTTAGTTCCTTGTCGAGGCGCCACACGCCAGCCTGCGGGGATACCCCTTGATAGCTCTCGCCTTTGAATCCGCCGGCCTGGGCGATCGATCCCGGGGAGGTCGTGGCCACGAAGTGGAGCAGGATCACCTTGCCCTTGAAAGACGAGAGCTTGACCTCCTTGCCTGCGAGGTCGAACAGCGTCAAGTCGGGGTGCTCCTTGCCGCGCAGCGGTGGCCAAGGGTGCCCGAGGGCAGCGGTGCGTTCGCGCTGCTCCGTCTCTTCGGCCTGGTCGCTCTCCTCCATGGCCTTTCGGGCCTTGGCGAGGCGTGCGTTTCGCTGGGCCTGGGTCGGGCCGCTGTTCGGGCAGCCCAGCTGGAAAAGGGCCAGCGCGAAGGCGGCCAACGCTAGCGCTCCGGGGGATCGCGGTCGAGTCATTGGTGCTCTCGCCCTCTTCGGCCAGGGTAGCCAGGGTAGCCAGGGGTTGCAGTCGACGCTAGACCTGCGCCGGACCGCCGCGCTTGAGCTCGCGAGCAAATCGAGGCAGCGTTCGCTACGGTGGGGCAGGAGAGCAAAATGACAGCCGAAAGCTCAGCGGCGGACGGGGAGAAGGGCTCCCCCTCAAACCGCCCCAACCCCTACGCGACGCCACGATCCAGGGTGGACGACGGCTCCTCGCCTACGAGGGGCTCCGAACCCGAGGGGAGCTACGGGATCGGGCTCGCTTGCGGCGGGGTGTTCGGGCTGTGGGGGCTTGTTGGCTGCCACCTCATGGGGAAGTCGGAGACCAAGCGGGACTCGGTCCACGGTTTCCTTGGGCGCTTGGGGATCGCAGCGGTCGTCGTCTTAGGCGTGGTCCTCTTCGCCTGACCTGGCGCGGCGCGCTCTCACCCTCGTGATTGCGAGCAGGCCTAGCGGACCCGTGGAGACTACGTGCTCGCTGAGTAGCCCTCGGCGCCTAGTGCTGCCCGCCAGAAGTTCCGGTACGGGTGAATGTAGGGGCGGGGTTTACAGCTCCTGACGTTGACAAGCCTAATCCCAGAGGCCGTCTGTCTCTCCCGGACAGGCGGGCGGGGGTACAGCGCCTGATGTAA
>JAESQQ010000653.1 GCA_016765095.1 Planctomycetota bacterium
GGCTGGCTCGGGACCAGGCTCAGGCAGGGGGGGCGTCGGCGTCGTCGCTGGCTCCAGCGCAGAGGTGTTCCAGGATCGTAGCCAAGGGAGTCGCCAAATACCTATGGAGGTCCTGCGCGCTCGGGAGCGGCGCGTCGGGATCGTGCGTCGCTCGGACGAGGAGGCGTCCCAGACGACCGTCCTGGCTCGGGAGCGGAAACACGAGTTCGATTTGGGGCTGAGTCGGATCCGGATCCTTCTCGGCGCTAAGCAGCCAGAGCAAGTCGTCGCCGCAGGTCGCAGTGAGGGCCCGCGCCGCGCTGTTGTTGGCCTCAATGCGCGGCTCAGTCGCCAGCTTGCGGCGCGCGACGGGGGTCGGCTCGTACGCGATCAGGGTCAGTCGGCAGCCCTGGAGCACGTCGGCGAGGGCGTCACAGAGATCCCCTGCGTCCTTCGCCTCGCGAACTCGATCGCCCGCGCGAACCAGGGCCAACACGCCGGGGAGTCCGCGCCGCGACTTGCGAAGGGCCTGCAGCAGCCGGTCGAGGATCAAGTTGAACTCGAGGTAGCGGAGGTAGCGGAGCGCGAACCCGCCCGCGCCGACCAGCACGACGACGCTCACGAGCGCGCTCCCCTCGCGCCAGAAGCGGGAGAAGAAGGCCGCCCCCGCAAATCCGAACGAGACCAGGGCCAACAAGCGAACCGTCTTAGGGACCCCAAGCCCCTTCTTGAGGAGCACGTGGTGAATGTGACTCTGGTCCCCCACGAAGAAGGGCTGTCCGCCCACGTAGCGGCGCGCCAAGGTCAGGAGGGTCTCCGCGATCGGGAGCCCGCTGATCAAGAGCATGGTGTGGAGAGCGTGAGTCTGATTTGGGTTGACGGTGACTTTCAGGCTCCACGCCGCGACCGTGAAGCCGATCAAGAGGCTCCCCGAGTCGCCGAGAAAGATCTTGGCAGGGTGCCAGTTGAAGTAGAGGAAGCCGCAGAGCGCACCCGCGAGGGCCAACGCCAAGGCAGGGGTCCCGACCATTCCGCTTGCTAGCCCGACCGCAGCGCAGCCGATCAACGCGGCCGCACCGCACGTCGCCAGCAGTCCGTCTAGGCCGTCGATCAAGTTGTAGGCGTTGGTGATCCCCACGATCCAGGCCAGGGTCACGGGGAACGCGAGCGGCCCGAGCGAGACCGGACCCCAGGGCGTCGCGATCTGCTCGAGGACGTAGCCCGCTTGGATCAGGGTCGCGGCTGCGATCGCCTCCACGAAGAGTCTGACGTAGGGGCTCGTCCCGCGAATGTCGTCGAGGAGCCCGATCAGGAACACCAACACACAGGGCGCGAGGAAGCCGCGGAGGTCCCTGGCGGTAAACGCCGCCAGGAGCTTGTCCCAACCGGCCAGGCCAGCGAAGCAGAGCGAGCCGATCAGGAGTCCCAGGAAAATCGCGAGGCCCCCGATCCGGGGAACCGGCACCGCGTGAACGTGGCGTCCGCCGGGACGATCGAGCCAGCCTTGGCTGTTGGCGAGCCGAATGACGAGCGGAACGATGAGCGCAGTGCAGATCGCGGCGCCTCCAAAGGCGCCTCCCAGGACAATCGCCAACTCGCTTGGCACGCTCCCACTCCTCAAAGGGGGGTGGCTCGAAGGCCGTCGCCGACGCCGGCTCGAGAGAAGACTTGCGTCCTCCCTGACCCGGCCCCACCCCACTGAGCAGCGTACTGAGCCAGTTCCCGTTGCGCGACCCGGAGAACAATTTTCCGGCCTCTCTTGGAGCGGCCAACGTTAGCCAACGTTGGCCAGCGCTGGCCAACGTTGGCTAGCGAGCCCCAAGCTGGTCGGCGGCGATCCGGGCAAAGGTGTAGATCGCCTGCATGGGGTTCGCCCCGACAGAGGTCGGGAACACGCTCCCGTCGACGACGTAGAGGCCTTCGTAGGGCTTTCCAGGAGTTGGACCCCAGACTCGGTAGTCGGGGGTCAACGCGCCTTCTCGTGGGTTCGAGCTCAGCTTTAGGCTGCCCTGCATGTGAGCGGAGGTCACCACCGTTCGACACGACACGAACTTCAAGTGCTCCTCGATCAGCGCCGCTTGGAGGGGGTCCTCGAGCACGGTCGGGATCCCCTCCTCGTTGCTGGGCACGATCACTCGTCGAGCCCCGGCCGCGAACATGAGTCGGACGCCCTCGGCCACCCCCGCGCGAAACCGCTGCGGATCTCTCCCTCGCAGGGTGTAGTCGATCACGGCGCGTCCCTCGCCGTCGAGGCGAACGCGGTTCTTAGGGTGCGCGGTGTCGACAAGCATCACGCCAAACCCCGCCAAGCGCCGATAGCTCCGCATGCAGCGGAGGACGTCTCGCCCACTCCCAGGCGTCATCATGGCCACGTAGGCGGGCAGCCCAGGCATCGACTCGAACAAGAAGCCCCGCTGCCCCGCGAAGGCGTCGACATAGACCGAGGCCGTCAGCCCCTTCGAGGCGTCGATCCGTCGCTCGAACTCCCCGACGAGGGGCACAGACGGGTGGATCACCACGCCCCGTCCGACGGCGGGTCCCGCGATCCCAGAGCGAAGCAAGATCGTGGGTGAGCCGAGCGTCCCCGCACAGAGAACGACCGTCTGCGCACGAATTCGAATCGTGGTCCCGCTCGCCAACCCGAGGCCGTTTGGATCTGCCTTGACGGCCGGGTGATCCCAGGGGCGCCGCGTGCGCACCTCGACTCCGACCGCCCGCTCCCCTTCGAGGAGCACACGCATGACCTCCGCGTCAGGCAACAGACTCAAGGCGCGTTTGTGGGCGAGCGCCTCGAGCAGCAGCCCGCGCACGGCGGAGATCTTGTTGTCAACGAGCGTCGGCGAGGTCGCGGGCCGATATCGATTCAGAGCGTAGAGCTGAGGCTTCACGTCGCGAGCCAACGCGCCGTCCCAGAGGATGCGGTTGTTTGGATTGATCTCGTCGATCGAGAGCGCGCGCGTCCCCATTCGCGCTCGGACCCAGGCGTAGGCGGCCGCGAAGCGCGCAGGTGAGTAGCGAGCAGCGTCCAGGCGCCCCTCCTTGACCCAGCCCTGAATTCGGGCCATGAGGCGAGGCTGCGTCGGGTCGAAGGCGAGGTCTATGTTGACGGTCGACCCGCCTCCGACCACGCTCCCGTTCCGGATCGCGATCCCTCCGTCCAGGCTCGTGCGTCGATTGCGCAGCTCCATAAGCGCCCCACGCGAGCGCGTGTCGACCGCGCCTGGAATCACGAACGGGCCTCGCTCCACCAAGAGCACCCGACGCCCGGCGAGGGTCAGGCGATTTGCCAACACCGATCCCG
The DNA here is from genome assembly GCA_016765095.1 of Planctomycetota bacterium. Classification (GTDB taxonomy): domain Bacteria; phylum Planctomycetota; class J058; order J058; family J058; genus NORP233. The sequence continues at coordinate 3,281 of JAESQQ010000653.1, forward strand.
CGGGTCCGCTGCCGACGATCAAGAACTCGATCGGTCCCTCGCGGTGGGTCAGGAGACCGGTCTCGGCGTCGTAGCGGAGCTGACTCGCTTGGAGCTCCAGGCTCGGGACCACGACCTCCGCCTGTGGCTGAGGGGCGAACTCCGGATCGCCGACGAGGAGCGGACCGAGGGCCGAGCCGTAGACCAGGCCGAGATAGGTGCTGCGCACGCGCCTCACCAGGGCGCGGGCGGTGGGGTCTGAGTGCTCGAACAAGGCCGCGACGGCGGCCTCGCGCTCGATCGGCGTCAGCCCAGCGAAGCCAACCCCCGCCAGGCGCCCGAGCGCCGACTCGGGAGAGGGATCACCGAACGCAGACCCCGGCGCTCCGAGGAGCGCGAGCGAGGTCGCGAAGCTCGGATTCCTCGAGAGCGGCTCGAACGAAGCCGCGCGGAGTTGGCGCGCCCCGGCCCGCTCAGCCTCGCTCAGCCCTGGGTCGCTCGTGGGAAAGAAAGTCTCGAACAGCGCCTCGTGAGTCGCCCGCGGCGCGGCCTGAGGAGCCAGCGGGGCGCTGCAGCCCACGAGGATCAAGAGCGAGGCGAGCAGCGAAGGCCGCGCCAGACGAAAGCGAGTCACGGGACTACTTGGCCTTTCCGTCTCCAGGTTGCTTCTTCTCCGCCTTCTTCTCCGCCTTCTTCTCCGCCTTCTTCTTCGGGTTCCGCGGGAGCGTCTGCTTCAACTCCGCCACGCCGTAGAGGACCGACGCCATGGCCGCGGTGCCCAGCTCCAGCTCGCGCCAGTGGACCTTGTCGAAGGTGTCGATCCGAGTGTGGTGGAGGTCGAAGTAGCGCTGGCTGTCGGGGAGGTAGCCGAGCTGGACGACGCCGGCGCCCTTCATGGGGCTAATGTCAGCGCCCCCGTAGCCGGGGATCACTCGATCGCCGCCCGACTTGAGCAGCCCCGCTAGCTGCCGCAGGATCGCGGTCGCGGCGGGGTTTGCGTTGGTCGTAAATCCCCGCGGAGTGAAGCCGCCGCGATCGGACTCGAGCGCCAGGACGTGATTGGGCAGCTCCTTGGCGTGGTCCTTGGCGTAAGCCCTCCCGCCAGCGAGCCCGTTCTCCTCGTTCATGAAGAGCACGCAGCGAATCGTCCGGCGCGGACGGAGCCCGAGGCGCTTGAGCGTCGCGAGGGCGACCATGCTTTGGGCGCAGCCCGCCCCGCAGTCGTGCGCGCCCTGGCCGACGTCCCAGGCGTCGAGGTGACCGCCAACGACGAGAATCTGGTCGGGGAGTGTGCGCCCGGTCAGCTCGCCGACCACGTTGAAGCTCTTCTCGTCTGCGTGAGTCTGGCAGTCGAGCCGCAGGTGCAAGCGGACGGGGCCGCGCTTGAGCCAAGCCGCGATCCGCTCAGCGCCGCGAGTGCTGACCGCCGCAGTCGGGACCTTGGCCACGCCTGGGGCGTAGCGCATCCCTCCGGTGTGCGGGACGTCGTCGAGGTTGGGGGTCATGGAGCGCACGATCGCGGCCACTGCCCCGACCTGGGCGGCGGCGCTCGCGCCTCGAACCCGCTGGCCCACAGCGCCGCCGTACCCTTTAAAGGTGCTCAGCTCGGTCGCGCTAAAGGGCCGGTTGAAGAGCACGATCTTCCCCTTGGCCTCCGCCGCTCTGCGGGTCAGCTCTTCAAAGCTCGTGACCGCGATCACCTCGGCGCTCAGGCCCGCCTTGGGCGTGGGGACGCTTCCCCCGAGCGCCAAGATCTTGAGCGAGCCTGTGGCTTCGGCGGGGGCCAGGACCTTGAGGACCTCGACCTTCCCACGCGTCCAGTGCGGCACCACGCAGGGCTCGAGGTGGACCTTCTCGAGCCCAAGCTTGATCATGGTTTGGCGGGCCCACTCCACCGCGGCCGCGGCCCCCGGCGAGCCCGAGAGTCGCTTGGGCGCGACGCGACACAGGTCTCCCAGGGTCTTGTAGGTCTCGCGGCGGGTCAGGACGTCGTCGTGGATCCGGCCCACGGCTGCCCGAATCGGCGCCAACTCCCCGGCTGGAATCGGCCCAGCCTCCTGGGCATGGGCCAGGGTCGAACAGGTCAAAATGGAGATCAGGAGCGCGCGCATGAAGTCCTCCGAGGCAGCAGCGCAGAATACGCGACCGCCGCCTCGCAACGGAGCAGGGAGAGCTCAACTCGCTGGAGCGTGCGCGCGAATCAGAGCGGCGGCGGTGCGGAGACCGTCGATCGCGGCCGACATGATTCCGCCCGCGTAGCCCGCGCCCTCGCCCATGGGAAACAACCCCGGCGTCGAGACCGAGACGCGCGTCTCGGTCTCTCGGGGAATCCGAACCGGCGAGCTGCTGCGGGTCTCGGGGCCGACGAGGAGCCCCGCGCTGGACCCGTATCCCTCGATTCGATTCCCAAAGCGCTTGAGTGCCTGGGCGAAGGGTTTCCGGCTCCAGTCGGGGAGGACCTCTCGGAGGTCGACGGCCTGAAGGCGTCGGGGGTAGCTGCTCTTGAGCTCGCCACGCGAGATCTCGCCGCGCAGGAAGTCGTCGACACGTTGAGCGGGGAGCGTGTAGTCACTCCCAGCGAGCAGGAACGCCCGCTGCTCGAGCTGACGCTGGAGCTCGACCCCGGCCAGAGGATGGACTCCGCCCCCGGGCGTTCGCTCGGGCGGCACCGTGAACACCAAGCCCGAGTTCGCCCACCCAGAGTCGCGATTGCGACGCGACATTCCGTTCGTGCTGAGGTGCCCTGCCTCGCTGACGCTCGCCATTAACGTCCCACCCGGACACATGCAGAAGCTGAACACGCCGCGCCCCTTGTCATTGAGGACGTATTCGGCCGAGGGCAGCTTGCCTGCCAGCGCCCCGAGCTGGCTCTTGTCGATCAAGCCTTGGGGGTGCTCGACTCGGAGTCCGAGCTGGAAGGGCTTGTATTCGAGGGCCACTCCCCGCTCGTGGAGCATGGCGTAGGTGTCGCGCGCGGAGTGTCCGATCCCGAGCAGGACCGCCCCCGCCGCGATGCGCTCGTCGCCGTGGAGGCGCAGCCCAGAGACCCGCCCCTCTGGATCGAGTTCGAGGTCGTCCACGCGAGCGTCGAAGCGAAACTCAGCCCCGAGGCGCTCGAGCTCACGCCGCAAGAAGACGAGCACCGCCCGCAATCGGTCGGTGCCGACGTGAGGCTTGCTGACGTAGCGAACCTCGGGCGGCGCCTTGGCCGCGATCAAGAGCTCGTGAACGAGGCCGGTCAGGGGGGTTCGAGAACGCGCGGTCAGTTTGCCGTCGGAGAAGGTCCCAGCCCCGCCCTCGCCAAACAGGATGTTGGCCTCGGGGTCGTGGTCGCCGCCGCGGTCGAAGGCGTTCACCTTGCGAACGCGCGGGCCGACTGAGGGACCGCGGTCGAGGACGATCGGTCGATAGCCCTCGCGCGCCAAGAGCCAGGCCGCGAACAGCCCAGCCGGTCCAGAGCCGATCACGACGGGCGGGGTGTCGAGCGAATCGCGACCCTGAGTGAGCCCCTCGAGGATCGCCCAGTCGGGGGCGTCACGCGCGCGACGACCCGGGGTCCGCGCTCGCCCCTCAGCCAACAATCGCTCGCCGAGCGCGTCGTCGACGGGACGAAACGCGAGGTGATAGGTCCAGTGGACGTCTCGTTTGCGGCGCGCGTCTAAGGCCTGTCGCGAGATCGTCCACTCCGCAATCTGTTCGGGCTCGACGCGGAGCGCCTTGGCCAATCGTCCCGGGAGGACGGCCTGCGGGTCCTCGTGGACTTCGACCCGCAGGTTCTCGACGATGTAGGGGAGGTTCACAGCCCCTGCGGCTCGCTGCAGAGGCGGCCGGCCCAAAGCCGGAGCAGGACC
>JAESQQ010000654.1 GCA_016765095.1 Planctomycetota bacterium
GTCTGTCGGACATGGTGAGCTCGTCGGCAATGCAGGACGTGAAGACTCATCCAGGCAGGAAGAAGCCGGCGCACCTGCTCGAGCCGGCGCACCTGCGGGTGCCGCCTCTCCGGCCACCTGGAACATGACGGTCGAGTCGCCGACTTGAAAGCTCGTGCCGGGTTGAATGTAGCGGTGGTCGTTGAAGACCTCGCCGTTGAGGAGGGTCCCGTGCTGGGACTCGTTCTTGAGCAGCCAGGCGTTGTTCGCCTGATCGAAGTAGATCTGAGCGTGCGAGCGCGAGAGCGTGGTGTCCTGGGGAATGCTGAGCTGAGCCTCAGCCCCTCGACCGATCGAGTAGAGGTAACCCGCGCTGATCGGGAGAACCTGGCCGGCGGCTGGGCCGACGGTGACACGTAGCTGGTGGGTCATCAGAGACTCCTCACTCACGGCCTGACTTGCCGCGGTGGACCCCCTAGATACCACATTCGGTGGACTGGGTGGCGGCTGCGACCTCCCCTCGCGCTCGCGAGAGGACGACCCGTCGCGCCACGCTCGGGGCCCCCGCGGCCGTCGGGCTCGAGAACCGCGATCGTCGGAGGTTACTTTTTTCCCTTGGGACGCAACTTCCGGTGCGCCGCGCCGATTCGAGCGATCAAGCCGGCGATCGAGTCCGGTTCGTCGCTGGTGAACCCAGCGTCGGTTGGTGGCGGCTCGGCGTCGTCAGCTATGGCTTCGAAGCGAGCGATGAGGAGCGGGTCAGCGGACTTGTCTTGGCAGTGGAGGAGCCAGGCTCGGCCGGGGGTGGCGGTGGCCTTCTCGGGGAGTGTCACGACCAGGAGCAGGTCTCGCCCCGCGTCGCGCGTCTCGACCCCGAGCGAGAGCAGGGTTCGAGCTGGGCCTCGGGGGAGGGCATGGCCCACGACCCCGCTCAACCCCGGATCGCGGGCGAGGCTGGCTTCGAGCCGGAGCAAGTCGGAGCCCGAGCTCAGAAAGTGACCCTTGCGGACGAATGAGACTGCCAACCGGGCGGGGGTGTTGAGCTTGCGCGGGGTGGGACTCGGTTCGATCGTGGGCGGCTTGAGCGTGGCTGGCGCGAGCGGCTTCCCCTTGGGGGGCGACTCCTTTCCGCCCGGGATCTTTCGATAGGGATCCGGGCTGAGGTCTGTGGGCTCCCTCTTCTTGAGGGGGGCCGGCGTCGAGGGGGCTTGCTCGGCCTGTTCCAAGTCGGCGCCCGCCGAGGCGGCGCCGTCCTCTGAGCGCGGGGCTGAGGAGGCGCAGCCGTAGCCCAAGAAGCTGACGAGGCCCAGGAGGGCGAGCCGGCGCGCGTTTCTCACCGAGTCGGGACCGCAGCGCGGGCCACGAGACGCCCTTCGGCTTCGAGCTGAGTCAGCTCGCGCGTCAGGTCACTCGCCATTCGATAGGTGGCGTCCTCCTCGGCTCTGGACGCCATGGCTCGCGAGTCCTCGCGATCGCGCAGGAGGAGCCAGCCGGACTCCTCAACGCGGGCCTCGCCGACAGCCACAGCGAACACATGGCCAGTGCGGACGCCCACCAGGGCGGCTTCGACACGAGACACGGCGACCTCCTCACGAGCCGGGAGCGCGAACCCGACCAGGAGAGGATAGAGGTTGGCGAACCCGTTGTGATATCGATAAACACGGGTCGAGCGGGTCAGGATCAAGATCGCCTCGGCGCCGACTCGGGCGCCGGCTAGGCGGAGATGGCGGAGGGAGCCGCTCGTCGGGAGGAGCATGCTGGGCACACTCACGATCGCCCCAAAGGGGCGGCGGAGCTGTGAACTCACCGTCGGCCAGGCCCCAAACCGCTCGGCTTGGGCCGGCAGCCGGAGGACGTTGCGGAGGAGCTGGAGTTGCGCAGTCTGAGCGGGCCTGGCCCAGAACGAGGCCTCCTCGCTCGAGACCTCTGGGTCCCCGAAGCAATCGACCGAGACGTATTCGCGCGTCCCGCGGACCTCGAGGCAGGCCAAGCGCCCCAGCGCAGCCAGAACGGGGCGCCGATCGAGGAGGCAGCTCAGCGCAGCGTCGCTGGCCGGGTCGCGAGTCGCTGACAGGCGAACCGGAGGAGACCTCCTCGGCCCCCGCACAAAAGACTCCTCTGCGTCGCGGGAAGACAACCCTCGAGGTTCGCTCAGTTCGAGCGGCTCGCCGACGTGGAGGGCGAGGGGGTCGAGACCCGAGGGGGGCGGAGTCTCACTGAGAGGGCTGCTCGAGCAGCCAGCCCCCAGCGGGAGGAGCAACAGGAGCTGTACGAGGATGGCTTGGCGGGGGAGGGTCATTGCGGCGGCTCCAAGTGTGAGGCCCACTGGGGATGCGATAGCGCTCGCTCGCGGAGCTCGTTGGGAAGCAAGGGTCCGCCAAGGGTGAGGATCTCTGTCGCGACGAGCGCGGGGCCGCAACCCAAGCTAGGGACACCGCTCAGGGGGTCGGGCACGACGAGGTAGAGCCGGTCTGCGCGGAACACGGCCCGCTGGAGAATGCTCACGCCCTGGAGGTTCCTGAGCTCGTAGACGTCGCCTAGGGAGCGGACGTCACGTGGGACCCAAGCCTGAAAGAGCGGACAAAGCGCGCGCAGCTCTCGCTGGGTACCGGTTGGGAGCGGGCGGCCCGCGAGGACGTCGAGGGACGCGTCGCGGAGCGCCTCTTCGAGGCGTGCCAGACGTCGGAGCTGGCGGACAGCCAACACCGTCTGTCCCGGGGCGACGCTCTCGAGGGCCTCCGCTAGGCGGCGGCACGAAAAGGCCAGCCGAGCGTGGAGTGCTGGGAGCGGCTCGACGAGGGGCAGGGGTCCGAGGGTCGTCTCGCTGGGCAATCGATCGGGCGCGGGACCGGGCCCGTTGAGCCCGGCCATGGCTGCGAGGAGGAGACGGTCGCGATAGACGAGGGTCTGTTGGCTCGCGATTCCCTGGCGCGTGGCGCGCTCGGCGCGAGGACCGACGAGGGTCGCGAGGGCCCCCAACCGCGAGCGCTCGAGGCTGGCCCGAAGCGGGACCCCGCCCTGGGCGTCTATGAACGTCGCGACCGACCCGCGGAGGGCGTCGAGGGCCGCGTCGTAGCCGGGGGGGTCCTGCTCGCGGGCCGAGAGCGCAGTTCGGGCACGGCGTGAGCCGAGGAGCGTGAGCAGGTCGAGCGAGCGCGGGAGGGCTCGTCCAGGGAGCCGTGGAGAGCTGAGTTGTGAGGCGACCGTTCCCTCGAGGCTGCGGGTGGATCCGATCAGCACGATCTGGCGACCTTCAGCGCGCCCGACGCGTCCGAGTCCGCGCGCCCGGGCCTCGACCTCGAGGCGACGGGCGACGGCCCTAAGGGTCGCGCTGTCGAGGTCGCTGGGACGGATCGCGAGCCGGCCGCAGACGTGGCGCATGCTGCTCAGGACGTCAGACGGAGTCAGGTCGTCTGGGGGGCCGAACAGGAGCTCGATCGCGGGCTCGAGGCGGAGCTGGAGCCCGAGCCCGCTCTGGGACTGGCTAGCGCGGCCACGAGCGAGGGCGAGGGTCAGGAGGCAGGCCTGGAGGACTTCGTCTGGCTCCGCGGCGTCGACTCGAAAGCCGGAGCGTCCCAGCCAGCGGACGGCTCGGTCGTGATCCGTGGCTTCGTGGGCGTGGAGTCCTCGGGGGCGGAACAGCCGGTAGTCGACGTGACGGTTGAGGATCTTGGGCTTGCCGGGGCCGGTCGCGGCCTTGACCCGCTGGAACTCCTCGTCGACGATTTCCGCCCACTCTTCGGAGAAGCTCGGAGTGTGCCCGAGGAGGCGGCTCGCGACGGCGAGTCGCGCGCGGGCTCGGAGGGCGGCGCCGGCGATCCCGGCGGGCTGATTGCGCTCAAACGCGCTGAGCTCTCCGTCGAGGATGATCAGGAGTTCGACCAGGGCGGGTCGGACGAGCGTCGCTTCGAGGCTGATCGCGGCCCGCTCGCTCACGGCTCCCCAGAGGAGGAGAGAGGCGTCTGCCGTGGCCAGGGGACGCGGGCCCGCGATCGCGGGTTCGCGGAGCGTGGTCAGCCCGGCGTCGGGGAGCTGGACCATGCCTTCTTTGGCGAGCCGGAGCAGGGCGACCGACGTCAGCGGGGCCGCGTCGGCCTGGGCGATCTGGTCGAGCCGCGGGAGCGGCCGCGGGTTGAGGGCGCCCTCCCAGAGCACAGGCTCGAGCAGGAGAGTCTTGCTCGGGAGGCGCGGAAGCGCGAGCGAAACGGGCGGATCCGAGACGCGTCCCACGACGACGAAGGCGAGGAGCGCGGCGGCGGCCGCTGCCACGATCATTCGCCAAGGCTCGCGGGTTGCGCGGTCTGGGAGCTGGTGGGAGAGCTCGTCTTTGAGGTCGCCCATGAAGGAGTCCCAGGCCTCCTCGCTGGGCAGCGGTACGACTTCGCTCGCGAGGCTCGAGACCTCGCTTAGAGCCTCGAGTTCGGCCTGGCGGCGGGGATCGGTCGCCAGGAGCGACTCGAGGCGGCGCGTGGAGTCCTCGTCGAGCTCGCCGTCTAGGTAGGCCGAGACTTCGAGTTGCTCCTCGAGGCTCAGCGGGCCAAGCTCCGAGGCGTTCGTGATCGAGACCGCAGGCGCGGGCGCGGGCGCAAAGCCTGCGGACTCAGGGGAAGCCAAGTCCGACTCGGCGCTGGGCGGGGCTGCGCTTTCGGGGCTCGCGTCTGCGGCCGGACCGCCGTCTGCTGCGGCGCGGACGGGCTCGTCTGGGGGTGGCGAGGCGCCAGCAGGCAGGTCCTGAGCGGCCGGGGTCTCGACTTTCTTAGGGGCTGGAGCGGGCGCGCTGGCACGAGCGGCGCGCCA
>JAESQQ010000655.1 GCA_016765095.1 Planctomycetota bacterium
CGCCGGCATCGTCGTCGCTGGCAAGGCGCGAGGAGCGGAGCTTACCGGGCGTAAGTGACCGACGAGCAACGCCGCCAGCGGCGGCGAGGACAAGCAACTGTGGAAATCGATCCCTGACGGACCACTAGCAGCTCTCGGACGCCGGTTGGGCGGTGAGCGTATCCAACCGCCCGTTGGGAAGCGAACCGTCCCAAGACCCCTAGGGAGCCGCGTCGCGATACGCGCGCTGGAGAGCGGCCCCGAGGCCCCTTTGCGCGACCTCGATCGCGGGGTGGCCATAGCCTTGGGTCCGGCGCGTGAACTCGCGCCTGACTCGCCGCAAGAGGCGCCGCATGGCGTCGAGTTGGCTCCGGTTCCCGTGGATCGCGCGCAGCTCAGCCTGGTAGCGGTCCAGGAAGCGAACCGGCGGAGGGCTCTCCTCCAGGAGCGGGATCGAGGCGTCGACTTGGTAGGTCCGCTTCTCGTCGGGGAGATCCGGATCGAGGTCGAGATTCGCGATCAGGCGCAGGACCGCCGCCGACTCCCAGCGATCGACGGGCGTCGGCGCGGTTCGGACCGCCTCCAAGAGCGCGGCCAGGGTCTCGTCGAGGAGATAGCGTTCGAAAGGCCGCTCGAGGCTGCGGGTCGCCTCCAGCGAGACTCGAAAAGCCTCGTCCGCGCCGTCCTGGCCCGCCGCGTCGGCCAGCGCGCTCGCCAGGATCTTCCCGCCCGACTCGCTCGAGGCCAAGAACCCGACCCCGGCCCAGGCCAAAGCAGGACTCCCCTTCTTCTTCATTGCCCGCTTGCCGCGCGCCTGGAGCAGGACCCCCAGAACCGGCGAGCCGCCGAGGTGGAGCGGAAGGAAGGCGTCGATCAAGCGCTGGCGGCTGTGGACCTTCGCGCTCTTTGGGCGCCCCTCGATCTCCTGGGCGGCCAACGCGGAGAAGCGCTGCGCTAAGCCCTCCTCGACCCAGGTCGCCTCGAGGCCTGGCCCATACGTCCTCAGGAGACGTGCGCGCAGGAGCGCCGAGGCGATCGGGCGCGAGAGGGGCTCGATCGGGTAGGGGGGCCCCGCTTGGACCTGCCAGTCCTCAACGCGATAGCGATAGACGACTTCACCGGCCGCGGTCACGAACGCTCCGGCGGAGGCCTCGATCTTGCGCGCTTGCGCGTAGAGCGCGAAGCGCGCCGCGTCACCCAGCACGACGCACACCGCCTTCTTGGCGGGCGACTCGCAGAAGGCCAGCGACCCGTCTAGGAGCTCAGCCAGACGCTCCAAGCGTGCCAACCAAGTCTTGGCCTCCTCTGGCGGGAGGTCGGTCCTCAGCTCGATCCGCTCACCCTCGCTGACCTCGAGCTCGGGGTCATTCGCCAGGCGCGGCGGAGGCCCGCTCTGGCAGCCGCTGAGCGCGAGCGCCAGGAGGCTCAGCGCCCAGAGGGCCCGCTCGTTCGTCCTCGAGGCTCGTCTCACCACCACGCGTACTCCTGAGTCCCTGTTACACGCGTCCCAACGGGCGCGGTTCCCTCGGACCTACTTCTTGATCGAAGGGTCCACGTCCGCAAGCCCTAGCTCGGCCGGGCCTATGATCCCGACCCGAAAGTCGCGGAGATACGTCCGCGCCGCCTCGCGCAGCTGCTCGGGGGTCACTCGACCGAGCGCAGCTGGCAGCTCGTAGTGACTCCGCCAGCTCCCGCCGACGAGCTCGGCGTGCACCAGACCCTGAGCGTGACTAAGGCTCGCTTCGCTCTGGGTATAGGCCCGGGTCTCTTCTTGAGCGATCAGGCCCGCCAGTTCGCGAGACGAGACGAGGTCGGCCTGGAGGCCACGCAGATCCTCCCAAGCCAGCGAGAGGGCTCGCTTGGGCTGGGTCGTGCTCGCGTAGATCACCCCGTAGTTGGTGCGGTAGCGACCGATCCCAGCCCAAGGCGCGTAGGTCAAGCTGTGCTTGGTCCGCAGCGAGGCCCAGAGCCGCTTCTTGAACGCCGCGAGCGCCAAGCGGGCGGCGGGGTAGTGCGGGTGCCCGGGGGCCGGGACCGCGCACTTGCCGATCACGTAGTTCGTCGGCAGCGGACGCTCGAGGCGTTCAAGTCTCTGGTCCCCCCCGAACGCGACCGGCTTGGGGCGTTTCCAGGACCCGCGAGGAATGAACCCGAACTTCTGCTCAAGCAGCGCCTTCACGGCCCGGCTCTCGTGGTCGCCCACGAGCACGAGCAGCATTCGCTCGCTCTGGAGCAAGACCTTGAGCCGCGCCCGGAGGGCCTTGGCGCCGAGCGCCTCCACGCTCTCCGCCGTCCCGTCGGGTCGCTGGGCGTAGGGGTGTCCCGCGAAGAAGATCTTGTTCACGACCCGCGCCACGTAGTTGTCGGGGTTAGAGGCCTCCGAGCGGAGGTCACTCAAGATCGCGTTCTGGCGCTGGCGAACGTGGCGCGGCGCGAGCCCCGGTTCGCGAAGACACTCGGCCAAGACCGAGGCCGCCTCGAACAGGCTCCCCCTCGGCACGACCAGGGAGAGCTCTGCGAAGTCGTAGCTGACCGTGCTCTGCGTGCGAGCCCCGAGCCCGACCAGCTTGGCCTGGAGCACCTCACGCTTGGTCTTAGCGGAGCCGTCGAGGAGGGTCCTGAGGAGGAGCGTGTCGATCCCTTGCTCGGCCTTCGTGAGGCCGTGGCTCCCGCCCTCGAAAGCCAGCGCGAGCGCGCTCACGCTGGCGCCGGTCTCGCGGCGGAAGAGGACCCGGAGCCCGTTCTTGAGGGTGAAGTCCTCCACAGCGCTCGCTGCCGCCGCGCTCGCGCGCCTCTGCGGGATCAGGTCCTTGGCCGCGAGGCCGAACTCCTTCTGTTTGGCCGCGCTCATGAGTCCGCCGAGGACGAGAGGGCGCCCGACCAGGTAATTGCGGACGAACCCGCGCAGCTCGTCCATGGTCACCGATCCGCAGGAGTCGAGATACTTGCGGTAGTAGTTGAGGCTCGAGCTGGCCCACCAAAACGAGAGGGTGTGACTCAGGTCGGCCCCAGACTGGGCCTCGTAGGCGCGCCCGATCCGGAGCGTGCGCTTGGCCAAGGAGAGGTCCTTCGCGCTCCAGTAGCCCGGCTCGGCCATGGCTGCGATCTCGGCCAAGAGCGTGTCGCGAACCTGGAGGAGCTTTCCGTCCCGACACACCCCGGTGAAGTCGACCTCCCCCCCTTCGCGCTGGGTGTAGTAGGTCAAGTCGACTTGGTCGGCGAGTCCGCCGTCGCGGAACGCGCGCTGAAACCGGCCGTGCGGCAAGCCGAGGAGCGTCCCCCACACGTCGGCCACGAAAGTCGCACGCTCGTCGCGCCCGACGTCAGGCCCGGGCCAGGTTGCGCCGAGGACCTGGAGCGGGGTGTCTCGGGTCGTCAAGAACGCCTGCGGCGCCTGGAGGCGGGGGAGGGGGTGACGCGGCAAGCGGTGCGGGTCCTTTCCGCGTGGCCACGAGCGAGCCCCAAACAAGCGCTCGGTCAAGACCCGAGCCTCGGTCTGGTTGACGTCCCCCACGATCAACAGGCAGCTGTTGTTAGGGACGTAGTACTTGGCCTGAAAGGCGCGCATGATCTCCTGGGTCGCGGTCAGGATCACTTTCCGCTCACCGAGCGGGTTCTTGCGGTAGGCCTGGTCCCCGTAGAGGTGCTTGCGGAGTCCCTCGCGCAGGTAGTGAGTCGGATCGGCCTCGTTCCGGTCGTACTCCCCGATCACGACCCGCCGCTCGGAGACGAGCTCCTGCTGGTTGAACAGGGGCCGCAGGAGGGCGTCCTGCATGAACTTCATGCCGCCCGCAAAATTGCGAGAGGGGAGCGTGAAGAAGTAGTTGACCCGCTCGGTCGAGGTCGTCCCGTTGAAGCTGATCCCGAGGTCGGAGACCCGCGCCATGTAGCGCTCTTGGGTCGGGAGCGCCGCGTTCCCCTTGAAGAACATGTGCTCGTAGAGGTGGCTCAGCCCGTTGGTCTCTGCGGTCTCGGTGAACGAGCCGGTCTTGACCGCGATTTCGATCGTGACCAAGGGCGCGTTGTGCTTCTCCACGATCAACACGTCAAGCCCGTTCTTGAGCCGCGTGTGGTGGATCTTGAGGTCCTCGCCGAGAGCGGGAGCCGCGAGGGAGAGGAAGCCCAAAGCCAAGCAGGGCAGAAGGGTCGAGCGCATGGGGTCTCCTTTGGGGAGCGACGAGCAGACCTTAGCAGCCACTCCCAGCCCACCGGAGACCGAAACTTGGCCCGACCGGCCTCGCTCAAGTCGTTGCAAACCTTCCTGGCCCCTTGTAGCTAAAGGGCTTGTGAGGCATTCTGCCAGCGCCAGTTGACGTTGCGAAACCCAGGAAGCCCCTCCAGCGTTACTTGCCTCAGGAGAGGGAGGACAGGTGACCGATCCAAAGACGGTCGTCCGCGAGCTAGGTGGATTCACCCTGCTGCGCGAACTCGGCGTAGGGGGCATGGGAAGAGTCTTCCTGGCCCGCCAGGAGAGCCTCGACCGCAAGGTCGCGCTCAAGGTCCTCCTTCCCGAGCTCGCCAACAACGAAGAGTTCCGGACCCGCTTCCTCCGCGAAGCTCGCGCGGCGGCGCTGTTCACCCACTCCAACATCGTGAGCGTGATCCACGCCGGCGTCGACGAGGAGTTCGGCGTCCACTACATAGCCTTCGAGTTCGTGGAGGGAGGGTCCCTCGAGGACCTGCTCGATAAGGAGCCTCGCCTTGACGAGGAGAAGACCCTCGACCTCACGCGAGGCGTGCTCTCCGCGCTCAGCTTCGCTGAGTCGAAAGGCCTCGTTCACCGCGATATCAAGCCGGACAACGTGCTCGTGACGCCCGAGGGCCAGCCCAAGGTGGCAGACCTCGGCCTCGCCAAGCGCCCAGGCTCCGTCGAGAGCCAAGTCACCCAGACCGGGGTCGTGCTCGGGACCCCCCTTTACATGGCCCCCGAGCAAGCGCTCGGCGAAGACGTATTGGACGTGCGGGCAGACCTCTACGCTTGGGGTCTCTGCATGTGGCGAATGCTGACTGGCCTGATCCCCTTCAACGAGGACGGGGGCTGCAGCTCGCTCCAGATCCTGACCAAGCACATAAACGAAGACCTGGTCGACGTCCGAGAGCGCTGCCCAGGCGTCAGCGACGAGACCGCTCAGTTCGTGCGCGACCTGACCGCCCGCGAGCGCGACGATCGCTACCCGAGCGCCGCCAGCGCCCTGGCCGATCTCGATCGGCTCCTCGCCGGCG
>JAESQQ010000656.1 GCA_016765095.1 Planctomycetota bacterium
CGGGCAAGGCAGGCTGGAACTCGGGGAGCAGCCGCTGGGCGCGCTTGTGCTTTGGATCGAGGCGCAGCGCGAGCTTGACCTCGAACCAGAGCTCCCACTTGGCCTTGGCCTTGTCGAACGAACTTCTTCGCGAACCTCAAGTGCTCCTGACGAGCTTCTTCTCCGCGGCGAGCTGACGCTTGGCCAGCTTCTTGGCGAACTCCTTGATCATGTAGGGGTGTGCGCAGACGCGGGCTGCCCGAAATCGTCACAAGCGAAGACCGGAGGCAACCAAGACTGGCTATTCGCCGCGGGGGAGGATCCGCGGCTTGGCGTCTGCGCCGTCGCTCATCCTGCGGCCAGGAGGCGCCGAGGAGTTCGGAACGGAGCGAAGCCGCCTCATCTCGTCTTTCGCCTCCTCGAACAGGCTCAGGACCACGCGGTCGCCGATCCACTGCGGCTCTGCCGTGAAGCCTTGGGCGAATTCCTTGATCATGTAGCGATAGGGACGCTTGCCTGTGACCGCTTCGATCGAGGCGTCGACTGGATCCGGCTCGGGCTCGGGAGGAGGCTCCTTGCCCTCCTTTTTGGCGAGCGCGACGGCCTTCTCGTAGGCCTTCTTGACCTTCACATCCTGCTTCTTGAGCAGCTTCTCGGGCGGATCAAGATCATAGACCCAGACTTGGCTGTCTGCCGCAAACGCGATCTTGGACTCGTCCTCGTTCCACGTCACGCCCTTGATCCTCCGCGGGTTCTCGTCCCGGTCCAGGATCTCGATCACCGCCGTCTTCTCTGCGGGATCTTCTGGTCTCCGGAAGAAGATCGACTCCTGAGAAGCCCAGTTCACGTATTGACCCTTGGGCGAGAACCAGAGCGTGTGAATGTCACGCTTGCGGTGGATCTGCTCCATGAACGACGCCTCGTCGATCTCACCCGTCGCGCCGGCTACGGCCTCGTTGAGTTTGTCGATATCGACGAGGTAGACCCCCTCGAACCGTCGCCCGTCGTCGGCCGCGACGGGGTTCTTGAAGAACAGCGCGAGCTGGTTCTTGTCCTCGTCTGGGTTCCACTCAATGTTCTGGAGCCCGACCGCAGGGAGCCTCGAGAGGCGCTGACGATCCTTCCCGTTCTTGGGGTTGATCAAGTAGAGCCCGTTCTCGCACCCGAAAATGATCTTGTAGGGCTTCTTGCTTGGGCCCTTGCCACCCTCGAAGCGGGAGACTGGCGGCATGAAGAAGTCGATCTTGCCAGCGGTTCGGAACAACTCCTTGCCCTTCCCCCCGCCTGGCATGTCGAGACGCTTGAGGATCGCGTAGTCCGTGTCGTCCTTGACGGTCTTCTCGACCACGAACAGGGACTTCCCGTCGGGTCCCCACTCCATTCCGAAAGGCACGTGGCCCGGGGGCGGAACGTAGACCACGCTGAACTTGGGACTCGCACTCAGCGAGCCCAGGTTCATGAGCGCGATCCGCTTGTGGACCTTGCCCTCCTCGAAGGGAGCCCAGAACGCGACCGACTGGCTGTCGGGAGAGAAGTAGAACCCGCGCGGATTGTGGTGGCGCAGGTGCATCTTGTATTCGACGACTTTGTCACCCCGCTGAACCTTGATCCCGTCCTTGAGGTGATAGATCAGGGTCTGGCCGTCGTGGCTCTTCCGGTAGGAGTGGAACGTCCACTTCCCGACCATGAAGGTCTGCGCGAGCTGCGTCGGCTCTTCCTCCCGCTCCTCCTCGTCGGGGTTGGTATCGATGCTGTAGGTCGTCATGCGGCATTCACCCGGAATGCCATAGATGTTGGTTCAGCCGTAGGAAGTCTTGGGCGTCATGAGCAACGAGGCTCCGACCAATCCAAAACCGAGGGCTGCGCCCTTCAGCGTCGCGTGCATATATCTACCAACCTTTTCGTCTTGCCACAGGTGCCACCGACGGAGGCGACGGCGGCGACGCTACTGACTGCTGGGGGCAACTCTGCTCACGACCCTTGCCAAGGGCCCTCAGACCCCGCCACCGAGGGTCAACCAACACCGCGAACGCGCTACTACTTGGCGCCCTCGCCCTTCTTCTTCTTGGGGAGGCGGCTCTCGAGCTCTTCCTTGAGTCGCTGAAGCTGAGCCTTGACGCGGTCCATGCGGGCCCTGCCCTTAGCGGTCTCCTTCTTCTTGTGAAGCTCGAGTCCATTGTGCAGCGTGGACACACACGTGTAGAGAGTCGAGAGGGCCTTGTTCTCGTGGAGAACGACGTGAATCGCCTTGAAGCGGTCGAAGGGCCGGACGAACTTCGGCCGAACATACTTCGCGAGACCGACGAGGACCTTCTGCCACTCTTTTTTGTCCTCGGGTGCGGGGGTGTCCATGATCTCGACCGTCTTGGCGACACAGTCCAGAGCAATAGCGGTGAACCCGAGCAGCTTGTGGATCGTCTCGACCCGGAACTTGGCCTGCTCCTCCAAGGTCCCAATATTGATTCGTTGCTTCGCGAGGATCACTCGCGCGCCGCTCGGAAGACCCCACTCACGCCGGATCAACTGTCCGATCGCCTGGCGCTGGTCTGCCAAAATCAACTCAACCGTAATCACATAGGGGAGCGGAGCTAAGGTTCGGTTGTTGAAGCGCTTCACCGCCCGAAACCTCTCTGAAGTCACGGGCGTCATGAAGAACGAGGCTTCGACCTTGACCTCAGCCACGACCATTCGCACGTGAAGTTTCGTCCCGTCGGGGAGGTTCGCCGCCTTGCCATCAAGGCTGAGGACGGCGCCACCCTTCCCTGGTCCAAGCTTGATTGTGACCTCGGCCGTGGGGGCCGCTTGCTGTGCCACCGCCAGGGGGGCGCAACAAGCCAAGAGAAGGACAGGCAACGGGCTCATGAATCGCAGGGGGGAGTTGGTTCGGGTCATGGAGATCACTACTCGATCGCTCCTTCTTCCGCGTAGAGATACTGAGGACGCGGGAAGGTCAGGTTAAGGGTCACGTCCTCAAAGATCGGAGTCTCAAGCACAGGCGACACGAGCACGCCGACGTCGTCTGGATTCGGGTTGGTGTTCTGATCGTCTGCCGTTGAGTTCGCAGGGTCCACGATGTGGGTGTTTGTGTATCCCTGGAGCCGAACCCCGAGGATCAAGAGCTCGGGCGGGATTCCCGCTGTCGCGCTGCCGAGCCCGTCCACGTAGGGGCTTCGATTGACATACAGGAGATCACCGGCCGTGAGCGCTTCGTCCGGCTGGAAGAAGTTCGTCAAGAAGGCCAGCTTTCGAACCGCGAAACTCGGGTTACCGAAAACCGCCCCCTTCTCGGGATCCTTAGCGAACTTCGTCGTTGAGCCGAAGTCCCCCAAGTCCGGGTTGTCGCGCTGCCCGTTGATCAAGCTCACGTTTCCGTAGGCGTACGTCGGGTTGCCCGACGCGTCCACGACGTTGTCGATCTTCCAGAGCGCGACCTCGAAGTCGAGGTTCGTGACTCGAGTCGGATAGCTGGTCCAGGTCATGGAAGCCAGCCGGAAGCGACGGTTACGAAGCTCAAGCAGGCCGCGGTGGAACACCGCCCCCGTGCCCTTAGCGCCTGCGCCCGAGACGCTGTCGAGGAACTGAGCCAGGTCCTCCTCGTAGAAGCGATCCTCGAAGTCCTTGCCGACCAGCGAAACCGCGCCGCCCGTGAGCAAGTCGCCGCCGCTGCTGATTCCGGGGAAGTCGGTCCGACGATCAGGATCCTGGTTGAGGAACACAATGTTGTCGAAGACCGCCGTCGCCATGGTGAGGAGATTCGGCTCCGCGAGCCTGTTCCCTGTGTAGTTCGAGGTGCCTGCAGGCTCCGCTCCGAACAGGACCGGACCGTCCACGTCGCAGTCCTCGCAGCCATGGCAGTCGTCGTCGACCGCGTCGATGGGGACATTGCCGAACCCAAAGTTCATGGCCTGCCGACCCCGAACATAGCTCGCGTAGGGAGCCTGAACGAGCTGAGGAAGCGGATTTGTGGGGTTGTTTGGGTCCGTCGTCAGCGCCGTGTTCTTGTTCTGACGAGCAGAAGAACTCACCGAATAGGGAAAACGGCCGCCGCGGGGCTCGTAGAGACTCCCGGCCGTGGGAGTTGGCAGGTGGGCGGGTGGGTGATCCACCATGTCCATGGTACTCAAGTCGCCGGGAAGCCAACTGGTCCCACTCGAACCCGGGTAGCGGACAGCGGCCCAGCCGTTACGCCCGGTGTAGTGGACCTCGTCCCAAGCCACAATGGCGCTCATGTGCCACTCCTTGGGCCCACCTGGATAAGCCGTCTTGTTGATAGACGGGGCGGTCACATTCTGGGGATTGGGGGCCCCGCCGTAGTCACCGCTGTTCTCAGATCCAAAGGGACTCGGAGTGGTGTCCACCTTCGCCGAGGGCCACGTGGCCTCCCAGCCGCCGCTTCTGAACACGAAGGGCACAGCAGGGTTGACCGCGATCCTGCCACCGCTGCTGTCATAGAACTCCAGGTCAATGCTCCGGTTGGTGGCCAAAGCCGGGAAGGGAGGGCCGGAGGGCCAGCCAGCGCCCTGCTCGTACCAGCCGGGCGTCCCTGAGACGACCCAGTCGTACCAATACCAAGGGGAGCCCACGTATTTCATGGCAGGAGCACTCCCGAACTCCCCGTATTCCTTCGTGCGGCGATAGGCAATCGTACCCGTTCCGTAAATCGCAGCGCCGTTTTGCGCCTGACCGGCCTGCGCGGAGTTCGGGTCGTACTGAGTGCAGTGGTAGTAGTCGCCCAACATTCGGGGAAGGATCCTCCAGTAAGTAAATCCGTCGTTGCTGTTTCCCTGGTGAACGGCGCTCACGAAGTCGCTAATGCTCGAGATATCGTGCTCGTCTGCATAGGCCTGAACCTCACCCAGCTCACTAGCGTCGCCGACTTCAAAACCGAGGTTGTCTCCTCGCTGAAAGAGACGGATGCCATGAACGGCAGGGGTCCGCTTGTCGACTTGCAAGGACGCAAAGGCCTGACGCGTCGACGCGCCTGAAATGAGGCCAGGGCCAAAGTTAATCACGATCCAGTGCCAGGAACCTGGGATCCACTCCGGCTGTGCTGGATCAGGCTTGTTGAGGGGTGAGCCTGTCATGTATGTAGGGGTGACGTCGATCGCCATCCCGATGCCTGACCTATCCCACGTGTAATCCATGCCATTTTGAGTGATTCCCAGGTCCTCGAGCCTGATCTCGACCTTCCCGGTAATGACGTTGGACTGCTTGTAGACAATGAAGCCAGCCTGCTGGTCGTTGCCGTGGCGAGGCTCGGTCTCGGTGGTCGCTCCGTTGGAGTGGTAGCCGGCTGGGATCGGCCAGCCTGAGAAGTCGGGATCCGCAGAGCGGTTGTTCGGCGTCGTCCCGCCCCCGGTTCGGCTCCCATTGCTTCCGTTGAAGTAAAACAGGACCTCCCTCTGTTCCGCGTAGGGATCAATCAGGGGCTGAACCCAGAACCGAATGCTCGTGCCCTGGCGAAGATCGATGTTGTTCGAGTCGTAGGCTAGGAAACGGGGGGTTCCGGCGGCAGAGAGGCGATCCGGCCCAAGCATGACGCCCGTGTTCACCAGCTGCGAGCCCTCGGTGAACATGCGCACCGCGACGTCGTCGGTGACGCCCGTGTCCGTAAACTGCTCCGCCAGCACGGTCTCCTGGCCAGACGAGTCAGTGCGCGCGGGAGCTTGATCTCCGCGGGTCAGCGAGTTGGCGAGGTAGGCGAGCTCGACCCCGCCTGGAGCGGGGCGAGTCGGGCTGCTGGTCTTGTAAGCGCCCGAAGGATCGACGTCCTTGGGTTCCCACCAAGCACGGACCTTGAAGGCCTCGAGCTTGCCGCGAGCGAAGCCCACCACAAAGTCGTTGTCACCCGTCCGAACCGTGATCATGTTCGAGAGGGTCAGGTGACCGTCCCAGGTGGCGGGGTTGGCTGTGTCGTAGAGCGGATACCGGGCGGTTCCCGTGCCGCCAACCGAGGAATTGACCCGCTTGAGCGAGTATTGAGGCCAACTGACCATGCCCGGCCAGCCCGGGGCCATGTGGTTGGGGTCGGTGTTCGGGACGCTGTCGTCGAAGTAGGCCGCTATGTTGACGCTCGCCCGAAACGCGTCGTTAATGTCGTAGTTGACGACCGTGCTGCCCTCCTTGAACAGCTTCTCGGGCGACTCAATGAAGTTGCCCTGAATCATGTTCGCGCGGTGCTTCTCGAACTGCGACTGCGTCGTGAGCCTAAAGGGCGTGTAGACGCGGACCACCACGAGGTCGGTGTGGCCGGCCGAGACCATGTGTCCCCGGTTGGCGTCGCGCAGGTCGCGGCTGACGATCAGCCCAGTCGAGGTGATCTCGAACACGCCCAAGCTGTCGAAGCAGCCCTCGGTCGTCATGCGGAGAATGTCCGACTTGTCGACGATCTTCGCGTAGCGACGAAGGTAGCCACCGTGGGTCGGCAGCGCGCCGTATTTGTTGAGCATCGTGTTGGGGTTGAGCATCGACTTGATCAAGTCGCGGTGACCGATCTTGGCGTTGTTCTGAAGCAACTCGATCAACCCGCCGGAGGGTGCCCAGTTGCGCCCGCCGGGCCAGACCAGCTCGGGGGGAAGCCCTGCGCCGGTCCCGGTCCAAGGCGACTGCATTGTCGACGGCGCCATGAGAGTCTCGGCATCCGTGAAGATCCCGTCCTGAGCCGGGTCGTCGAGCCACGCCTCAAACTCGGGCCAGCTCTTAAAGGGATTGAAGCCCGTCGAACTCCCGCCGGCGACCGGGTCCGCGCGGCGAGCAATGATCGCAGCGGCCAGAGCCACGGCCGTCTCAGTCTTGATCTCAAAGGTGCCGTAGCGGTTATGGGCCGCCAGCTCCGCGAACAGCGCATAGAGGACTGGCGCCGTCGCGGTGTTGAGGTTGACCGGCGCCCGAGCCATAAGCGTCAAGCTCCGACGCGCCATGGCACCGTCACCGACGTTGAGGCGATAGGGGCGGATCACGTCGGGATCCTCCCAGCTGTAAACGGTCACCTTGTCGCGGAGGTGCTGGATCCACTCGCCGTCGACCAGGATCCGATCCAGGCCGATTCCGACCGCCGCCTCAATGATCGCAGCGCCGAGCTGAGGCTTACTGCGGAAGCGAGCTTCGACCACCTCGATCGGAGTCGAGGTCCCGTCCATGAGCGGAATCACGACGTCCGCGATCTGGGCCGCTTGCGCAAGGGTCAGGTCGAGGTCGGGATCGCCCGCCACGACGCCCCCGTTGTCGTTGGCGTCGAGGAAGGTCGCGAAGAGGAGGTTCTTGAGCATCCGGTTCGCCGTGCGCTGATCCGGATTGTTGAGGTTCAGCTGACTGCCGCTGTCAATGATCTTGAGTCGGTAGACCAAGTGTGAGGTGTCGTCCGGCTGACCCAGATACCCCGAGTAAGTCAGGGTCTCGCCCCAGCGCTGAACCGTCGGGTCGGTGTGCTGCTGGCGGAAGCTCGGGTAGCTCGTCGTCAGGAGGTCGACTGGCTGAGTCGTGGGCAAGCTTGGGGGCCGTGCAGTCTCGTCCGAGTAGTACTTCCAGCCACCCGCGTAGGGATCGCTGTAGTGGTTCTGCCCGGCGACGGCGCGCAGCTCGACGATCGCTCGCTCGATCCCCGCTCGAGCAGCCAGCTTGGAGCGGACCCGATCTCGGTAGTAGGCCGACGCTCGCCGCTCAATGCTCATCAAGCGCGCAAAGACGGTGCTAAAAAGCACCAGCAGCGCCAAGATCGCGAGCGCGAACATGAGGGTTGCACCCCGCTCGCGATCCTTCTTCCTGACCGGAACCGGATACGGCTCAGCCTCAAAGAATTCGTGCGTCTCTGGCTGCGTGCCAATCTCGAGAGGATCCTGCTGCATGTGATCTTCCTTTGCCACCGTGCTTGACGAAGCACATCGGGGCATGTTGCATCAATCCTCCGACCGAGGGTAGGGGGCAACGAACGCGGAACTCGAGGCCTCGCCCGAGACGCAGCGCGTCATTCCCGCAAACCCAGACGGCACGGTCGGCGAAGACTCTCCACCAAGGCCGAAAACCTCCGCCCTTACCTTTCGCATTTCTTTCAGCCCAGAGAGACTCACCCCCCGCAGAGCAGGGCGATCGATTGATCTATTTCTGGCCTGCGCTGGACCGAGTCGGAGTCGGCTAGACCCACGTGGGCCCAAGAAACCGCGCTCAGCGCGCGATTCCCCAGATCTCCAGCCGGACGATCCAGGCTTCGCCTGAGTCGACGCAGAGGCCGACTCGGCCGGTGAGGCGGTCGGCGGCGACCTCAAACCCGCGGTTGGTCGAGTTGCTCCGGCATTCGAGCCGGGGCCGACCCGCTCCGCTCAGGCGAATCTCAAGCTCGAACGGGCCGTCGAGCGGGGCGCTCTTGCCGTCGCGATCGAGTCTCCGGCGACCCAATTCGGCCTTGACCCCACCAAAGCTGATTCCGACCCCGTCCTGACCACGAGCGTCGACCCCGAGCAGGAGAGCCCCCGTCGCGGCTCGGGTTTCGATTCGAATCTTGATCCGCTGGCAGGCCAGCAGCTCTGGGCGCCAGGCCAAGACTCCAGGCTTGCGCCGCGAGCCGGTCAGAGAGATCCCCCGCGCCCCGCTCGGAGCGTCGCCGAGCTCGACCACACCCTTCCGCCGCAGGTGCATCAAGTCGTCGACCACCTCGCGTCCTCGCGAGTATTGAGCGACGACTCCGCCCGAAGCATAGGCCCGCGAGCTCTTGTGACGGATCCTGCTCAAGATTCGGCTTGGATCGAGCTCGCCACCCTTGAGCTTGAGGCGCTGGCGAACGCCCGCCAAGACGCCCTCCTCGGCCTTGAGCCGCTTCCGCACCTCGTCGACCCACCCCTCGATCATGGTCGCAGGCGCCCAACCCCTGACTTCCTCCAGCAGAGTCCCCGCCTCCCCGAGCCGACCCTTGTCCAGGAAGGCCCGAAACCGAGGCTTGACCTTGGCTAGCTTCTTCTTAGCAGCGTCCCGTGCCCGTCCGACCAGCTTCCCGCGCAGCGCGACCGCCCCCGCGTCCTTCGCCAGGGAGTCTGGCAGGGCGAGGGCCTCCGCCTGGGCATACCTTCCGCTGGAGATCATGGAGTCGAGCTCGCCGCGATAGGCGGAGAGGGCGGCGTCCCGCGCGGTGTCGGCCGCTGCGGGGGACGGGCTCGTGCCTGCGGGCCCAACGGCGACGCTGGAACCCCTCCTGGGTGTTGGAGTCCGCCTCGGTTTGGGGTCCTCGCTGCTCATGCTCGCGACCCCGACCCCGATCCCGATCAACGCCAAGACGACGCCTCCGACCCAAAAAGGCGTGTTGCTCCCCTCACCTGAGTCTGCTTTGCCGCCCTTCTTCTTTTTCTTGCTCTTGCCTCCCTTGCCCTTGGTTGCAGAGGCTTTCTCCAAGTCGGCGTAGAGCTCGCCCGCGGTGACCGAGGCCTTGGCGCCGGCCCAGTTGGGCGCCGAGCCGTCGCCGGCTTGGATCTTGGCTCGACTCCAGGCGGGAGGGGGCTTGGCGCTCTCCTGACTGCGCGTCCCCCAGGCCTCGCGCGCCTCGTCGCCCATGGAGCTAGCGAGGGGGTCGAACTCTTCGACTTGAAAGGCCGAGGCGATCCCCGACCCGCCCACGCGCAGGGCGTCGGCGCTCGCCATGGAGGCCTCCAGGCAAGTGTCGAGAGCCTGATCGAGCTCCTCGAGCGTCCCAAACCGCCCCGAAGGATCTTTGGTCGTGAGCCGAATGATCAGCTCCGCGAGCGCCGAGGGCACCGAGAGGTCTTGTGGCGGGGGCGGGAGGGGCTGTTTGATCTGGGCCAGGAGCGTCTTGCGAATCCCCTTCCCGGTGAAAGGGAGCACGCCGCAGAGGGTCTGATAGAGCACCACGCCGACCGCGTAAAGGTCGGTCGCGAGGCTCGGGACTTGGAGGCCCTTTTGGAGGACCTCTGGGGCTAAATAGTGGGGGTGCCCGAAGTAGAGGCCATACTTGCCGAGGCCGGCGCCCAAGCAGGCGCCCCGGGCGTGCCCGAAGTCCGCGAGTCGAGCTCGACCGCCCTCAATGTAGACCTTCTCGGGGCGAATGTCCCCATGAGACATATCGACGGCGAGCCCGGAGCGAAGCGCGTCGGCGAGGTCGCGAGCCAAGCCCACGACCAAGTCGAGGCTCTGGCGAGGCTGCTCCTTGAGGACCGCCTCGAGGGTCTTCCCGGAGGACCGCTCCGACACGATCAAGTGGCGCTCGTCGGCCTCCACCAGCTCGAGGACGGAGACCACACGCTCCCCGCGAACCTGGACCGCGCGCTGAATGTCCTCACGAACCTGGGACAAGATATCGACGTGCTTGGTGAACTTCCGCGAGATCGCCTTCAAGACCAGAGGCCCCGTGTGGCCGGGAATGCGCCCGTCGTAGCTGGCTCCAATCGCCCCCCGTCCCAGCTTCTCGCCGATCTGAATCTTGTCCTCGCGTCGGGACGCGAGAGGCGCCGGATCGTCCGAGGGCTCCTCGGCGATGTCGTCGCTCTCGTCGGCTTGCTCGCTCTCGGCCCGAAGGCTCGCGAGCATTTCCCTCGGCAAGCGCTGCGAGACGGGCCCCGTCGCAGAGGGGATCAGGGCCGCCAGGTTCATCATGTCGAGCGAGCCAGACGCCAGGGGCTGGAGTTCGCTCGGACCGACGCCTGGGGTGGCGTCGATCATGCTCTCGGTCCAGTCCGGCGCTCCACCCTCGGCCGCCTTGGCCGCCGTGTCCTCCCAGGCGTCCTGACTGACTGGCTCGGCGCCGATTGGAACCACGGCCGCTGGGCCAACTTGAATTCGGAACGCCCTCCCCGCGCGGAACTCCTTGAGGGCTTCAGCCAGAGAAACCGCGTCTTGTGCTCGCTCTTGGGTCGTCTTGGCGGTCATGCGCAAGATCACGCCTGCGGTCGTCGTTGAGAAGTCGACCTCGGGCGGAGGGGGTGGAAGGGGCGAGGCGAAGTGGCGCTCAAGCTGCTCGAGGGGCGTGCCGCGGTAGGGCTGGACCCCACAGATCAACTCGTAGTAGAGGATTCCGAGGGCGTAGACGTCGCTGGCGGGGGTCGGCTGAGTCTGACGCTCCTGAATCACCTCTGGCGCCAAGTAGCCAGAGTCGCCAAAGGGAACGCCCGCGCTCGCGAAGCCGCCCGCCACACTGTGCGCCTTCGAGAGCCC
Source organism: Planctomycetota bacterium (assembly GCA_016765095.1). Classification (GTDB taxonomy): domain Bacteria; phylum Planctomycetota; class J058; order J058; family J058; genus NORP233. The sequence continues at coordinate 11,131 of JAESQQ010000656.1, forward strand.
GAGGTCGATCACGCTCGCGCGCTCGCCGTCGAACGCGACGCCGTCGGCGCGAAGTCCCCCCAGCGCGAGCCCCTTGGGGTGAGCGGCTGCGAGGACCTCGCAGACGTCGATCACGACGTCGAGAGCCAGGTCGCCCGCGGCGGCTCCCTGCTCTCGGAGATACTCAGAGACGGGATCACCCCGGTGATAGGGGTAGACGACCACGGTCTGCGCCGGCCGATCCCCGCGCGCGAGTGTCCGACCCAAGCGCACGGGCCCCGAGCCGCTCTCGTGCTGAAACCCGAGCCAGGCCTGGAGCTCCGCGGTGACCTCAGCCACCAAGTCGGGGTATCCCTCAAAGCGCGAGGAGAGCGTCAGGATCCGGACCCGCTCGCCCCCCGGTCCGCGGCCGCGGTAGCAGGAGTAGCAAGTGGTCTGCCCGATCTGGGGCCCCAGGTGATAGCCCTCGAGCCCTTCGGTGGTATGCGTCAGGTCGAAGTAGCGCGGCTCTGCCGGCAGGGGCGCCGTCTCGCTCGAGACGCCGCGAACGGCCTCCTCTTGGCTAATCTCCGCGACTTGCTCGCCGCTGCTCGCGAAGTGAGCCATGACCTGCTCATGAGTCGAGCGAGCCTGAGCTTCGTCGATCGAGCCGACCTGCATAGCGACTTGGGCCGCGTTTGGCGGGGGCGAGCCCGCATCGATCAACTCCAAGCAAGCGAGCCCCTGCTCGCGCTCCAACTGCCCACCCTCGATCAAAAGGCGGAGGAACATGACGTCGTAGTTAGTAGCCAACGCGAGGAGTCTACCCTCCTCCCTCGCGCCCTTCAGCCACCTTGGGCAGTGCGGAATCAGCTCAACTGAACTGCTTTCGAGACGCCCAACCTGTTCGGGTCTCTGTTCCCCTGCGAAAGGGCGAAGCTAGTCAAATTTTCCTTAGAAACTGCTTTGCCTCAAGGCGCCCGCGATCGAGCTCATTCCGCTTTCGAAGGCAAAGCAGTTTAGAGGTGCTTTTGGAACAGCTTGAGCAAGTGCTTGGGCGAGAGCGAGGCGCCCATGTCGTGGGCGAGCTCTTCGACCGTGAACCGACTCCCTTTGGCCCACTCCTGGCGAAGGTAGAGACCGGTGCGCGGATTGGCCCACCAGTGGTCGTCAAAGTAGTGCAGGAGGTGGAGCGTGACCTGAGGCTCAAACAGACGCGCCCGGAGCTGAATCACAGAGTGAAGGGGCGTCCGCACGTCGTGGAGGTAGAGCTCGGGCGGAACCTCGACTCCGATCGCGCGCCGCATGACCTCGACGTAGGTCTCCTCCATGCCCACGGTCGTGGCTCGACGTCGGAGGTCGAGGTCGTAGATCACGCGACCGCAGCAGAGGCGCAAGTCATAGAGCCGCTCGAGGTAGGCCTGGATCAAGTAGTCCTTCGGCCGCTCGAAGCCGAGCGTTCGCGAGAGCCACATTGGATCGAGGAGCAGATTGCGGAACAAAGCCCCGTAGGCGAGATCAATCGAGCCGTCGCCGAGCTTGCGCTGCTCGAAGGGGAGGTCTTGGTTGACGTGCCCGTAGTAGAGCGCACGCCCCAGCGACTGGAGGAACGCCAACCAGTCGCGCTGGCCATCCCCGATCTCGAGCACCAAGCGGACGTCGGTCGGGACCTTGACCGGCGCCGCATAGGCGCGCGGCGGGCCTGCGGGGCGCTCGACCTCGACTGTGACCTGGCCGCTCGCGGTGAGCTCGATCCCCATTTTGTGCAGGAATCCCTTGGTGCGCTGGACCATGTCCTGGGCCGTGAACGCCTCGGCGTAGCCGAGATAGCGTCCAGCCAGGACGTAAGGAATGTCGCAGCGACGGGCGTCAGCGAGGGCGATCCCGAGCCGCTTGCGGACCGTCCAGCCCATCACCTCGTGGTAAAGCGCGTCGGTCTCGCTCAAGATCTCCTCGGCGAGCCCCTCTGCGGCCTCGAGGTCGAGGTCCGAGTAGGCCGCCTGGAGAGCGACTAGGTTGGGGTGCCCGAGGGACTCCGCGATCCCCTGCTCGACGCCGATCTTCTCGCTCATGAGCGGGCTCAGGACCCGCGCGGCCTCGACTCGAGCGTTCTCGAGCTCAGTCCGCTGCTCACTCGTCTCGGCGCTAGCGAGCATCAGCTTCATGTCGCGGAGTGGGCGCCGAGTCCCGTCCGTCAGCTCGACCCAGACCACTCGCCCGTGGCGCGAGATCGCGGCGTCGATCGGGGACAGCTGGCGCTCGACGTGCAACCGAATCTGTCCGGCGCGGAGCAACCGGAGCGAGGCCGCGTCCTCTTTCAAGTCGCGCTTGTCTGCTTGCTCCACGGCGCGATCGAGGACAGAGCGCACGTCGTCGCTAAAGAGCTCCGCGTAGGACTGACGAATGGCGCGGGCCTCGCTCTCGACACGAAGGCCCCGGTCGACCTCGTACCGATCGAGTTCGAGTCCGTTGGAGTAGGCTTCCAAGCCTGCGCGAATCGTATCGACGTCCACTTGTTCGTCCGTGCTGGGGCCCCCGGCGGCCGATTCAGATAGTAGCACCCACCTGTCGGACTCGATTCGACAGAGCCCCGAGCGACCCCTCACGGATCTGCTCGAGACGCCCCCCCAGCGCGAAGGCGGCCGCCGGCCCGACAGGCTGAGCGGACCTCGCGCTGCTCAGGGCGTGACCGACTCTTCACGTCCCGCTAGGGTGGTATCGAAGGAGACGCGTGGCGGGAGAGCAGAAACCAACTCGGGACCCAGAGGGGGAACAAGCGCCCAAACCGAGACCCCGCGGCTCTGGCCAGCGGCCTCGCCCAGGACCTCCCGGACCCGCGCGACGCCCAAGCAGCGGCGCCCACGACCGCCCCGACCCAAGGCCGCGACCCCAAC
>JAESQQ010000657.1 GCA_016765095.1 Planctomycetota bacterium
CCGAGGGCGCCTGTGCGATCCGTAGGGTGCGGGGTTTACCCCCGCCCGGCGCCTGTCCCGGCGAGACAGACGGACTCTCCTCTTGAGCTTTGATACGTCAGGCTCTGTACCCGGTTTACCCCCGCCCCAACTTAGGCGGATTGCGACGGGGAAGGCAAAGTCATGGCCAAGGTCCTCGCGCGCCTGAGCATTGACGCTCTGGTCAAGAAGAAGCGCTTCGACGCCACGATTCCCCTCGGCAAGATCCTGATCGGGATTCAGCTGATCGAGACCCGCCCCGAGACGGGGATCACGCGGCTCAGGAACCCCAACGCCACGTCCAAAGAGCGCGGGTCGACCTTCGTCATGGTGCCGGTGGTCGCGTCGGACCTCGCGCTGGTCGTCGTCAACGCAGACGGGAGCGCCCTCGATCCGGACAAGGAGTTCCTGATCGGACAGAGAATCGACCTCAAGGCGCACCTGACGAACCGGAGAGGCTCGCGCTGCCGCCGCTTTGACCGAGGGCGACGTCCAGGTCGACGTCTCTGAGTTGCCTAGAGCATTGTGCCTTGTCTATACCGGACTTGTCCTCGCAATCCTGCCGGCCTACGCGGCCAAGGGTCGAAGGAACAAGCGTCCAGACAGCGAGGGTGGTGACTCGGAGCAGTCGAGTGGCAAGCCCGCGTTCAGCGACGTGGCAGGCCTTCCTGGGGGACAGGGCGCAGACCAGTGACGCCAGCGGTATCGGATCGTGAACCGAAGACGGCCGAACGCACCCCGCGCGGCTGGCCCAAGCATCTGCCCCAAGGCGCGTCGCAGACATGGTGCCAAGAAGCACCGCGAGGTACGCGAGGTACGCCAAGGCCGACACAACACGACATGGGCCTGAGCCATCTTCCACTCAGGCGAGCCGGCCGTGCTCAGGTAGACTCGGACCGTGTTCTCGCGCATTCCTCTCCTGTTCGTTCTGCTCCTAGGAGCCTTCGGAGGACAGGCCGCGCTGGCCCAGCCAACGGCGCCGGCCGCCGACGAGGACAAGACGACCCTCTATTGGTCGATGGAGCGGCTCCTCGTTCGGGCCTCCCACCCGGACGAGATCTCCCTCGATCTCAAGGTCGATCGCAAGATCACCGTCGAGGTTCCAGGCGCCAAATACCACGTCAACACCGTCGCCGAGATCCTCGAGGTCCTCCCCAACGACCAATATCGCGTTCGGGTTGGCGAGGAGGTCAAGATCTACCGCGGCAAGGCGCTCAGGCAGCTGAACCTGCCCTACCTGTTGACCGACGGGACGCGAGTCATGGGCGGCGGCATGACGTCTAAGACCGCGATCATGAAGATCGACCGTGCCAATGACCCAGCCCTGCGCGCCTTCCTGGCCGAGGCCGTCAAGATCGGGAATCGCATGCTGACGAGCGAAGCCAGCAAGCTCGAGCGCCTCGTAAACCTGGTCAACCAGAACGTGAGATACCCGGGCTCCGAGGCTCCCAATCGCGCTCCCTACGACGAGCTGGAGCGAAAGTACCGGGCCAAAGAGGTCCACTTTGGGGAGTACCTCAAGATCGGCCAAGGCGTGTGCCGTCACAAGGCGGTCGCCATGAAGCTCGCCCTCGAAGCGATCGGCTACCCAAGCCGCTACGTGTCGGGGCAGGCGATCAGCCGCTCGACAGGGGAGTCCCGAGGCGGCCACGCCTGGGTCGAGGCGATCACCAAGAGCGGCAAGCGGCTCATGATCGACCCGACTTGGCACGATCCAGGGATCGCGCTCCGAGACGCCTACAACTCCAAGTCTCTTCGCCGCCCTCGTCCAGGCAACAAGCGGATCCTTGCTCCCGGCCAGAAAATGCCCTCGGTCCTGGGGGACCTCGCGGCGGACATGTTGGAGCCCTATCGGCGCAACGACGGGACCGTCGACTGGAAGAGGATCACCCGCGAGAAGGGCGCCCGAGAGCTGCGCGGGCTCGGGCACTTCACCCTCGCCCTGTTCCTCAAGGAGCTGGCCGTCGTCGCCCAAACCGGCGATCGCCTCCGGATCGAGGAGTTCTTCGACGCGCTCATGACGAGCGACTTCTATGCCGAGTACGGACTGTTCGCGCTCGGCGCTCGCGCAGGAGAGGTCGCCTATGTCCGCTACCTGCAGCGCTACGTCAAGCCGCGCTTCGTGAACGGGATCCTCAAGACGAACCTCGTGCTCGCGACGGGCTTGGCCCTTCCCCAGCTCGTGGCGGGGACCTTCGAGGGCAAGGCGTTTGCGATCTCCCTCGGATCGCTCGGGCTCTCGAGCGCGGCAGTCAAGACAGGCGCCCGCGGCTTGGCTTGGGTTAAGGAGCTCTCAAGCACGAGGCGCGTGGCCGGGGCGGCTAGCGTGGGTCGCGCGGTTCGCCTGGCCAAGCTCGGCGGATTTTTCTACACCGCAGCCGAGCTGGCGGTCGTGCTCTACCTCGCGGAGGAGATCGAAGGGCGCGTCAACGCCTACCTCGACGCACGGACCGCCCGGGCAGCCCTCGCCGCCGTCGGCCAGGCAGTGTTTCGTGCGGGACGAGATCCCAACGCGACTCCGGAATCGGTCGCCGCCGCGGTGGAGGCCTACCACGAGGCTTGGAACGCTTACCGCGACTTCCTCTATCGACCGCTCCTAGCCGAAGACCTTCGCCTCGCGAGCCGCCTCGAGAAGAGCGCTGAGGCTGCCAAGGTCGTCGCCGACCGACGCAAGGCTACGGTCGAGCGAGTCGCCACTCGAGCCGCTCTCCGCGCGAACATTGAGCGCCGCTACGGGTCGCTCGAGAAATACGCCCAGAGCCTCGCCGAGCGAGACGAAGCCGCGATCGGTCGAGACGTGGACGCCGCGCTCGCTGCGTATTCGCGCGCACGCCAGGCAGGGCTCAAAGCCCTCTACGAAGGTGAGCGGCGCCCGGGGATCTACCTGGGCGAAGTCGAGAGCCTCGACTACCTGACCCGTGGAAAGAACGATCCCTGGCGGGGCCGGAGCGACCTCTTCGCTCGCCGAGGACGAGATCGGCTCCAGGCCTCCTTCGTGGACGCGTTGGCTCGCCCCTCGACCAACAAGCTCCAGACCTACGAGGACGAGGCCGCCGCCCTGAACGTCCTCCGGCGAGCCCTCGCGGGTCGCCCCTCCCTGACAGCGAGTCTAGAGAGCGTGGAGGCTCGCCTCGCGCGCCAGCGCCAGTTCGACACCCGGCTCGCTCGAGGCGACTCCCAAATCGACCTCGGGGCCAAGAACCAAGGCGCGGCTAGCCGCCTTCGACAGGGTCGCTGAGTTTCCGAGCTCGCGCGGTGAGCGGAGGGATCCGGACAGCGCCTTCGCGGCCTTGCCAAATGCGGGTCTCGCCAAAAGAAGGTCGTCGGCGCTCACTTCTTCGGCGCCTCTTGACCCTTCTTCTGCGGGGTCTGAGCGTGAGGATCGCGCGCTCACGCGCTCGCCACTCGCGAACCCGACCCGCGAGGTCCTTTGGCGTCCCCTTGGGACGGTAGGTGTAGGCTCTGACCTCGATTTGCGCCTTGACCGGGATCACTTTTGGATCCTCCGGGTCAGGGGGGCCAAGCTCGAGCGTCAGCGCGTCGATACGCAAGAAGCGCTCGGATCGCTCGAGCCTGTTCAGGAACTGGAGCACGCTCGTGTAGGGAGCTGCAACTCGGAGCTTGAGGGTCGTGGCCGAGAGGCCGCTCCCGCTTGCCGCGGGCTGGCGCACCTGGACGGCCTGTACCGAGGCCATGCTCCGCTCACTCGTCTCTTGGATCAGGGTGAGGAGGTTCTCGGTGGACCCCAGCCCTGCGGGCGGGAACATCTTCCCAAAGGCCTCTCGATTGGCCTCGAAGCCCTCCAACTCCCGCTGCAACGTGGCGGAGTCGCCACCCTGAGCGCTCGCGAGCGTGCACATGACCAACCAGGCTCCAAAGACGAGCGTGCCCTTCATTCCGACCTCCGATCGCTGGTGACTATACGAGCGCAACCCAGCGGATCTCAGCCTTCGCGGGAGCGACGCATCGCGAACACGAGCGCGACCAGCACGCCGAACGCGAGTAGCACGGCCAGGACGGGCCAGTAGTTCACTGGCAGCGGGGGTGGCGCCTCGACTGAGGCCGTCGGCGGCGGGGCGGGCGTTCTGGCCGCGGCCGGAGACTGGCTTTGCCGAGGCGTGGGCGTCGAGAGCCCGCTCGGAGTCGGCGTGCTCGGAGTCGGCGTGACCGCAGTCGGCGTGAGCGCAGTCGGCGCGAGCGCAGTCGGCGCGACCGCGGTCGGCGCGGGTGCGCTGACGCCGACCTTCACGACCTTGGAGGGAGCAGCGACGACGAGCTTGACACCGCTCGGGACTCGGCTGAGGAGCTCTTCTTCAAGCCGCGCGAGCTGAGCCGTAGCCCGCTCGAGGCGCGCCTGGCCAGCGCTCGTCTTGCCCTTGCGGTGCCGGGTCAGCGCGGGGTTCAGCTCGGAGATCGCGGTCCGAAGCGTCGAGAGGGCTTTCTTCTCGTGCAACACCACGTAGGTCCCCACGTAGGCGCTGAAGGGCTGGGAGAAAGTCGGCTGGACTTCAGCCGCGAGCCCCCTCATGACGGCCACCCAAGCGCTCTTCTCGTCTGGAGGTGGTATCGCGAGGATTTCGCCGGCCTTGGACACACAATCCTGGGCCACCCGCAGGAACCAGAGCAGCCGTCCGATCGTCTCGATCCGGAACGCAGCCTGCTCCCGATTCGTCCCGATCTGGATCGTCTCCTTCTTGAGCATGACCCGCGCGTCGCGGGGTAGCCCCCACTCGCGACGCAACAAGTCGCGGATCCTCTGGCGTTGTCCGCTCAGGATCAGCTCAATCCTGACCCCGTAGTTGAGGGGCGCGAGTGTTCTGTGCGCGAAGTGCTTCACGACCCGAAAGCGCCCGGAGGAGACGGTCGTCATCAAGAACGAGGCCTCGGTGCTCGACTCGCCAGCGACCGTCGTCACGTTGAGTTTGACCCCGTCCGGCAGATTGGGGGCCGTGCCCTCGATCCGAAGGACCGCCCCGCCCGGCTCGTTCTTGAGTTCGATCACCGCCTCGACGCTGGGAGCCGCAGGCTGGGCCTGCGCGCTAGAGGCCAGGCCTAGCCCCAAGAGGGCGAACAAACCTAAAGCGAACCGGATCCTCGAAACGTCACCCATGCAAGACCCCCCCCTCGCACCCAGAAGCCTGGAGCACACCTGAGAAGACGTGGCTGGGCTTGGAGTGTTGCAGGGAGTATCTCAGGTCACCTGGGGAGGCGCCCGGACAGGAGCAAACCGGGCTCCTCCGAAACGAAGCAGCAGACTCGGTTCCCTGAGCGACCCAGGCGAAAGGGCGCTCTTGGTAGGGAGCCGAGGTTCCGGGCAAGCGAATCGCGTGGATGGACCTGACGGGCCGGGCCTGGACGGAGCTGGGTCGCTGGATAGCGAGCGGCGCTCGCCGAGCGCGAGCTAAGCGGCGCGCAGGAGCGGCCGGAGGAGGATCAGGACCTCCTCGGGCGTCTGGGGGCGCAGGTTGGGGTCCTTGCGCAGGAGTCGCTCGACGACGCGATCCGCCACGTAGGGCACGCCGGGCTGGTAGCTCGAGACGCGGGGCGCCGGACAGCGGAGGTGCTTCTCCATCACGTGAGCGGCGTTCTTGCCGTCGAAGGGATACTCGCCGCTCAGCAAGTTGAAGAAAGTCACGCCGAGCGCATAGAGGTCGTAGCGAATGTCCGGAGTGCCGGCCTCGCGAATGTACTCGGGGCACATGAAGTAGGGCGTGCCGAGCACGTCCTCGTCGCTCGTGATCGCAGCGGTGTCACGGATCCGCACGAGGCCGAAGTCGATCAGCTTGACCCGCCCGTCTTTGGTCACGATCACGTTCTCGGGCTTAATGTCGCGGTGCACGAGGCCGATCGAATTGATCGCCCCCAGGGCCTTGGCGATCTCGGCCACGTAGCGCGCGGCGAGGCGCGGAGGGAGGGGGGCCTCGAGCTCGGCGATCTCCTTGAGCGTCCTGCCTTCGACGATCTCCATCGTGAAGTAGTAGCGCGACTGGTAACTCCCGATCTCGTAGAACTCGACAATGTTTGGGTGGTGGAGCCGGGAGATCGCGCTCGCCTCGCGGAAGAAGCGCGCGACCGCCTCGGTGTTGTCGTGCATTTCCTTGGGGAGGACCTTCAAGGCGACGTGGCGGTCCAAGACGACGTCGTGCACCCGGTAGACGACGCCGTATCCGCCGCGCCCCAGCATTCCAATGATCCGATAGCGACCGAGCTGCGTCATGGCCCCGGGCTTGAGGTCTGGGCTGCGGAGGATCATGCCCTCGTCAGAGATCGCGATCGGATCGTGAGCGGAGGTCTCGAGGAGCCCGAGCCGAACCGCCTGAACCCCGTCGATCTTCGCCCGAAGGGTCTGGTCGTCGAAGGGCTTGACCAGGTAGTCGTCTGCCCCCGCCTCGAAGAGCTGCACGATCCGGTCTTCTTCGCCCTCGTTGAGCAAGACCAGAACGGCGGGTGGGTGGGCGCGCTTCCCGCTCGCCGACGCGAGCCCGGCCGCGTCTAAGAGCGTCGCCCCGCCCGGCATTCGAACCACGTCCACGTCCACGATGATGACGTCGGGGAGGTGGGCCGAGATCAAAGCCAGATCGCCCCCTGAGTGGGGCCACGAGTGGGCGCTCACGTCGTGATAGCCGTCGAGTCCGGAGACAATTCGAAGGCGAGTGTCGAGATCATTGCTGACGACGGAGATCCGAGCCATGGAAGTCCTCCTGGGCTCCGTTTCGGTCGTGAGCACCTATCTCCTTGAGCCGAAAGAACTACGGAGCCGTTCGGACCTCGCTCCGCCAGGGTCGAAGGAGCCTCCTCAGACCGCGCTCTGCCTGGGCCGCCCCTGCGACGGGGTCGCCAATTTTGGGGGGAGGAAAAGACGACGAGCGGGGTCGCCTGTCTCTCCGAGACAGACGACGGGCGGGGGTAAACCCCGCACCCTACCGATCACATATGCGCCTCGCAGGAGCCATACCTCCCGACACTCCAGTAGGGGCGG
>JAESQQ010000658.1 GCA_016765095.1 Planctomycetota bacterium
CGACCGCCGCCACGCCGAGGCCGACAGCCGCCGCACCAGCACCGACCGTCGCCAAGAAGCGGCTCACGTCCAGCAAGGAGCTCGCGGCCTTCCTCGACAAGAACCGGGACGTGCTCTTCGAGCAGGTGTTCCACGGCAAGTTCACGTCTCTGATCCGCCAGCTCGAGCAACTGCGGCCCACCGTTCAGCTGCGCGCCCGACCTGAGATCGAGCGCCTGGTCCAAGCGATCCAGGCCACTCAACTCTTTGCGGCGACAGAGGTCCAGAGCGATCGAGACTCGGCGTCCGAACGCTTGGCGGGGCTCCCCAAGGGCAAGGGGAAGCTCGGCAAGGCGGTCAACGCCCTCGTCAACCGCCTCCGCAGATTCGTGGCCCTCGTCTCGGGGCTGCGGACCTTCGCCCTCGACCTAAGCCCCGATCGCCTCGTCAACTTTCAGAACCACTTGCTTCAAACCCAGAGTCGAGCCGTCCTCAGCGAATACGCCGGCCTGATGTTCGAAGACAACGAGAAGCTCAGGAACGGGGTCAAGGCGCTCAGGACCAGCCAGCGGATCAAAGATGCGGCCAGGGAGGTCGGACACATCGCCCAGACCCTTTGCCTGGTGACCCACATTGAGCGGATCAACACCTGGCGCGACAGCCTCCGCAGCCTCCGCCAAGGGGGGTTCAAGGGCGAACCCAAGCTGATCTTCGAGGGCAACGAGGGGGCTGAGGCGCTGCGCTCCGCCCTTGAAGCCGAACCTCGCCTCCGCTGGTTCTTCCGCGCCACCGTCCTCCTCAAGACCCCGATCCGGCGCAATTCGCTGTTCCGCGTCGCGATTCGAGACGTGTGGGAGCCTGTCATGCAGGTCAAAGCTCTCCTCTACGGGCGCCGCGACGACAACCTGAGCGCAGTGCTCCTCAAACTCAATGAGAATCACGCAGGCGGGGAATTCGTCGCAAAGCGACTCCAGAGGGTTGGGGACGGCGAGAAGCCAACCGCCCCTCTGGGGGCGTCTGGGGTGATCGTAGTCGGGGACCTCGGTCAGGGGCCCCTCACGGTCTATTTCAGGAAGGTCGAGCGGAGCCTCAAGCTCCAGCTAGAAAAGGGGAATCTTGGCGTGACGAACATTCCTCCCCCTTCGGGTGGATTCGTTCAGCTGGCTCTCGAGCCTGAGGCCTCGGGGGTCTGGTATTCGCAAGGAGAGTTGCGCCGCAGATACTCGTGGAAATCGACCAAGGCGACCTGGTCCCGAGAACACGGGTTCAAGCTGGTGGCTGTTCCGAAGGGAGCCAAGGCCCTCTGGGTCCTCTCCCCGACTCACCCCCGGGCCTCACTCGAGCAGGAGGCCGCCCTCTACAAGGCGATCCAGCGCCTCGCCTTCGACCCCGACGGTGACGGCAAGGCGGATAAGACCGAAGGGGACCAAAGCCGAAGGGACACCCCTGATTTGAGCAAGCTAGCGAGGTGGGAACTCATGAGACTGGGCACTCCCGAAGCTCGGAGAGAGCTCTGGCGACGCGCTGAGCGCAAGCAGGGACGCAAGCCGAGGCGCAAGAAAGGCGGGCGCAAATCGAGACGTCAGCAAGGCGCGGGGAGTCAGCGGTAGCGGAAGCAGCTTTCGCAGTAGACCGGGCGCTTGTCCGTCGGCTCGAACGAGAGCTTGGTCAAAGCGCCGCAGGCGTCGCACGGGCGTGCGCTCGGGTCGTCCTCGTGGGGAACCGCCGTCCTCCTCGGATCGCCAGTCCGTCGTGCCTCTCGGCAACCCGGGCACCGCTTAGGAGGCTCGAGGCCGCGATCCCGAAAGTAGCCCTGCTCTCCCAGAGTGAACACGAACGAGTCCCCGCAGCCCTCACAGCAGAGCTCCAGATCGGCCCGGCTCTTCTCTGCGGGCGGCTCACTCAAGAGGCGGAGGCCTTGCTCTCGAGCTTGGGCTGCTCGGCGACCTCGCCCGCACACCAGGGGACGAAGGCCAGGCCGGCCTCGACGTCGCTCAAGGCAGAGCGAAACACGGCTCCCCGGATCCCTCGATCCAGAGGGAGTCGCCCAAAAGTCCAATCCGCGGTCCGGAGCGCGGCCGCGTAGTCCTCACGACTGAGCTCCGTCCCCTCGCGTGCCAAACAGGCAGCGCGCGCCATGAGCAGAATCAAGGGGTACTGCCGAATCAGGAGCCCAAGGGCAGGGAGGACCCCCGACAGACTGAACGTCGAGCGATAGAGGAATCGACCCGTGATCTGAGCCAGGAAGTAGCGAGTCAAGGCACCGTCAGCGATCGGAGCCGCAGGATCCGCGATCGGCGCCCTCCGCCGGACGTCTCCCACGGCCACCGCCCGTGGGCTCCCGATCGGCTGGACTCGACCGGTGCCGGCGAAAAACGTGATCCCTGCTATGAGGTTCCCGAGCCGCCGCATGCCTCGGACCACAAATCCCGCGTCGTGAAGAGACGCGGGGTCTCGGCGGGCTGCGAACGCGATCAGGCTGCGAAAGAGCAGCCGTTGCGGGAGGGGGGTCGCGGTCGGCGCGACCAAGATCCCGCGCCCGACTTTTTCGTGCACACCGTCGGCGAACCCCTTGAGCGCCTTGGGGGCGCTCTTGGCCACGAGGCTCGGGAAGCGAGACTCGCCGACGAGCGAGAGGAACTTGGCCACCGCCAAGATCCGCTCCGGAAACGCGCGAGACGAGTCCTCTAGTTCCTTGGCGACCAAGTCCAGGACACTCCCGACTTCAACCGGGGTGTAGGAGAGGTTGGTCGTGAACTCGAGCCGCTCCGCGAGGGGGAGGATCACTCCCTGGGCCGATCGCTCTTGCTCGAAGACGTGGAGCTGCTTGCGCTGGCTCGTAAGCGGAACCCCGTCGCCGGCCGCCACGGAGCTGCAGCTAAAGTGACCCGAGGCGACGGTCTGGGCCTCCCCCGCCGAGAACACGTAGGGGTAGAGCCGACACGCGAGCGGCTTCTCGGCCTCGCCAAAGTTGCGGTGGACCTCGCAGAGCCCGTCCTCGGCCAAGAACCGGCAGCTCCCGTCGCGCTTTCGAGCCAGCCGAGGGACGTTGGCTCCTCCCTCTCGTCGCCAACGAACCACCGGGCCTAGGATCCCGAGCGCGCTCCAATCCCGAGCCTCGTAGCGCTCGGCTTCGCTCGGAGAGAGGGTCACCGGGAACGAGCGGCAGCAATCGCCGCACTGCCGGCAGCGAAACCGAATCCCCCGCGCTAGCGTCAGGCGCTTGCCGCTCATGGCAGAAGAGACGCCGGAGCCACGGACGGCGCCTCGCGAGCCTGACTCACGGAGAGCCCTCGACCTCGTCGATCGCGGCCAGCAGTTCGACGCCGTCGGCGTAGCGATCGCCCGGCTCCTTCTCGAGGCAGCGGAAGATCACGGCTTGAAAGTCCTGAGGGACCTCTGCCGGCAAGGGCGGCGCGGTGTCTCTCAAGACCGACGCCGCCAGGATCGGGACCGAGTCACCCTCGAAGGGGGGCTGACCATTGAAGGCAGCGTGGAGGCAGGCCCCAATGCTGTAGACGTCGCTGGCTGGGCTGACGACGTCTGCGTTGGTGAGCTGCTCTGGCGAGAGGTAGGCCAGCCCTTTGAGTGGAGCGTCGAGGTAAGTCGTCTCCCCGCTCCGCTGCCCACCCGGGCCCGTCGCGTTCCCGAAGTTGCCAAGCTTGTAGGTCTCGAAGTCCTGGCCGAACAGAATGTGCTCAGGCTTGATCCCGCGGTGAAGAACGCCGTGGCTGTGGAGGTGCGCGAGCGCGCGCGCCACGCAGCTGCCGAGGTTGAGGGTCTCTTCCAAGCCGAGGGGTCCGTCTTCGAGCTGATCCTCGAGGCTCCCCCCCCCAATGAACTCGAACACGATCGCGCGCAGCTTCGCGTGGCTAATGATGTCGTGGATCGTGACGACGTTTGGGCGGGGGACCCGCGCAACAGCCTTCGCCTCGCGCACGAAGCGCCGCACGTCTTCGGGTCGCGTCTGGCCTCGCGGGAGGAACACCTTGAGGGCCACCGAGCGGTCGAGCGAGCGTTGGATCGCGCGATACACGGCGATCCCCTGGCGACTCTTGCCACCCAGCCGCGCTTCGAGCCTGAATCCGGGGATCACCTCGCGGAGCTTGTTCGCGACCGGCTGGTCCTGACGCCCAGCGCGGCGACCCGCGCGCGGCTTCTCGGGCGCGTCGCTGCCGATCGCCCGCTGCGCCGTGTTCGAGACCTCTAGGCTCCCCGAGCTCTCGAGCAGATCTCCGCCAATCCGGGTCCGATAGAGCTCGCGATCCTCTTCGGTCTCGACCAGAACCTTGAGTTTGGTCGCCCCAATCGAGATTTCGTCTCCGTCCTCGAGGAGCCGAGGGCCCTCAAGGCGGTCCCCGTTGACCCAGGTCCCGTTGCCACTCTCGGCGTCGCTAAGGGTGAGGCCCTCGGTCGTGACCTCGATTCGGCAATGAACGCGGGACATTTGGGGATCGCGCAGGCGAAACGTATTGCTCGCCGCGCGCCCGAGAAAGATCATTGGACCCGCCCCGGTATCCACAACCTTCCCGGCGTCCCGCCCGCTCAGAACGTAGACCTCGGCCAGCATGGGGCGCATTGTAGCCACCAAGGGCGCGAGGCCACAGGCAGAGCCTGACGGAATCGAGGGCCCGAGTCCGATTGCGACCCGTGTAGGCCCCCTGCTATATTCCCGGGCTGGGAGGATCGCCCCGTGGGAGCCCCTGAAGACGACGTTGAATTCGCCGAGCAAGCCAGCGACGACGAGGCTGAGCCTGCCGAGTTCCCCCTCGACGCGGATACCCGCCTTGAGGAAGGGTTCGCGGCGGAGGCTGAAACCAGCGATGACATCTACGAACCGGATCTATCCGAGTCCGGAGTCACGGATCTAGCGGACGACGCTGGCGAGAGCGCTAGCTACGGCTTCGACAACGCGATCGCAACGGGCAGCTTTGACCGTTCGAAACTCAAGATCGACTCCGACTTGATTGAGAACGCTGGCCTAGACGACAGCGACCGATACGAAATGCCCGACTCCGACTTGGGCGTCTCGGAGGTGGACTACCAAGAGGAAGCCAACCTCTCCGACAGCGGGGCCTACCCGATTCACGAAGGCGAGCCTGAAGTCGACGACTTCGCCGAGTCTGCCGAAGAAGGGGCCCTCGGGTTCGACGGCTACAGCGACGGTCACGAGGGCGACTCCGACGACGAAGGCGACTCCTACGACGAAGGCGACTCCTACGGCGAGGGCGACTCCTACGACGAAGGCGACTCCTACGGCGAACAAGGTGACGCTCCCGTCGCAGAGGCTGGCCAGGCCGACGACTACGAAGAGACTCACGCCAACGAAGGCGAAGAGACCTACGCCAACGAAGGCGAAGAGACCTACGCCAACGAAGGCGAAGAGACCTACGCCAACGAAGGCGAAGAGACCTAC
>JAESQQ010000659.1 GCA_016765095.1 Planctomycetota bacterium
CTGCCGCCACCGCGGCCTTGGAGATCGCGCATTCGGTGCCGTGGTCCACGCTCGATCGCCTGGACCTCCTTGGAGCTCAAGGCCTTGGCGTAGCCAAACGCGCGTCGAATCCAAGCCAAGTCCAGCTCAGCCTTGGTCTCACCGCTGAGCACCGTGCGCGGAACGGGCACACCAGCCTTGGCGAAGGCCAGCGCGCTCGCGTCGTCCCAGGCGTCGGGGTGGGGGACGATCTCCTTGGGCTCCTCGCGGCCGGCGTAGACCAGGACGGCCAGGGCCGAAACCCCGAGCAGGCCGAGGAGAGAGACAGTGAAGGGTCGTTTTTGGAGCACGAGGCCTCCTGAGCCTTACCTGAGACGCCCAAAGTGGAGCGCCAGGTTCGGGAGTTTCACAGGCTAGGGCCTCGCTTTGGGGGTAGCGGTTTCAAGTCGTTTGCCCGTCAGGCGTTCCGACTCCTGGATCCTCAGGGGCGCTCCCTCCCGAGACGGATCACGGCGCTCGATTTCGGCAGGATCCGCATTTTGAACTGCCGGCGCGACGGCCCCTGCGTCCCGAACACGTCGAAGTCACGCACACAGAGTACGGCGGTCGGGACTTCCCAGCGCTGGCCGTTGTTTCCGTAGTAGTGAAGCAACACGTCAAAGGAGCCTTCGGCCTCGCACTGGACTCGGCGGTAAAGCTCAGGTCCGTACCCCGTCGTGGTGTCCCAAAAGAGCCTCCCCCCAGCCTTGGTTGACCTGTTCGAGAAGTAGCACCGCTCACCCTCGGGCTCGACGACCCAGAGGTCCACGTCCGTCCCGTCGGTATTCCAGTGAATGCTTAGCTGAAGCGCAGTCCGCGCAAACTCCCCGGGCTTCGTCTCGAGTCCTGCCTTGCGTGCTGTGAGTCGAGCTTCGAGCTCGCCCTCGATGCCTCCCCCTAGGAGGAGGTCCGCGAGCATTCGCGCGTAGTGGTATCGAGCGGTGGTTCTGATTTGGGCCTGGTCGCGGGGGAAGGACCTCGCCAACACGATCTCGAAGTTGCGCGCCGCCTCTCCAAAGCGGCCCAAGGCCTCAAGGGCGAGCGCCTCCTCGAGGAAGCTCTGCCCCTCGAAGGGGCGCGTCAGCCGAACACGCTCGAAGAGCTCAGCGGCCGGACCGTATTGGCCGAGCGCGAGGCAGGCGTAGCCGACGAGGCGATTCGCCTCGGCGCTGCGCGGCCGTTTCTCGACGACGCAGCTCAGACCGCGCACGGCGCCGCAGGTGTCTCCTGCGATCGCGCGCGCCCGTGCGATCCGGTCGTAGGCCTTCACGTCGAGGGCGTCCGCGCTGCGCGCCTTGCGATAGGAGACCTCGTCGGTGAGGCGCTTCAAGCCGCCAGCTAGGGGTCGGTCCATAAGCGGCAGACCCCGCTGGAGAGGGGGCAACTTCGAACGAAGCAAGGCCAGCACGAGGGCTCGCCCATCCTCGCTGACCGAGTCCATTTGAATCCCCTGGAGCAGGTCCAGGCGCCCGCTCTCCTCGGCCGCGCGCAGCCCCGCGAAATGAGCGAGGTCCAGAGGCTCCGTCTCGAGCTCATGGGCAACCCACTCCGCGTCGTCCTCCAGGATCAGGAGGCTGGCAGCCTTGTTCGCCAACCCAAAGGCTTGGCTCAACGCGACCACCCGGCGCTGGAGCCGCTCGTCGTCGAGCGCGAGCAGCCTTCCCACCCAGAGTTCTGCCCAGGCTCGAGCGGCCAGAACCGAACTCCCCGTCTGAACCGGAATCCGCTGGAGGTGACGGACGCCTTCGATCTCCAGCACGACTTCGAGGTGGGAGGGCTTCTCTCCCGGAGCAAAGCGAGCCGCGACGTCTAGGGTCTGACCCGGGAACACGAGCTCGGGGTCGCCTGCGACGACGAACTCGTGCCCGCCCTCGAGTCGCACCGCCTCCAGCCGCACCGGTACCTTGCGGTGAGCTATGGCCGCCGCGGGGAGCTGCTCGGCGCTGAGCACGTTCACTGTTCGACCCTCGCTGAGTCGAGAGAGCTTCGCGAACAGCGCGCCGTTGACGGCCACGTCTCCAAAGCGATACGTAAACCAGGGACCCTTCAACGCCTGGGGGTGTCTCGAGAGGAGGACGTCGACTTTGTCGTTGCCCCAGGTGATCAGCCCGTCCGAGAGCAGGAATCGCGCGGCAGGTTTGCCCGCGTCGGTCCAGCTCGCCTCGGACGCGAGCTCGCCGAGGAGGCCCGCGAAGTTCGTCGCGCCCTCGAGGTAGATCTTGGCCAGCTCCGCTCGGGTCTCCGCTCGCGCTGCTGGGGTGTTCTTCCGATACGTCTTGGCGTGCAGCCAGCGCGGGCGGACGTCAAACAACAGGACGGCGTATTCGCTGATCGTGGGGTCGCGTTTGAGGACTTCGAGCAGGAGTTCGCTGGCCAGGGCCCGCCGGACCCCCTCCTCCGAGAGCGAGGTGTCGACGAGGAACAGGGCCTTCCCCGTCGGAACCGTGCTTTCGCGATCGGGGATCTGAGGGCGGACTCGCGCAAAGAGAGCCTGGCCCTCGAGCCCGGGGATCGGACCGGTCAAGATCTGCGGTCCCGGCGCGTCGAAGGCCAAGTCGAGGGCCCCGCTAAACCCCTTCGGGGCCACGAAGCGGAGACGTGTCCAGTCGTCGGTGTCGATCGGGGTCCCGCTGGGCTCGCGGAGCACTCCGGCCAGGGGAGGCAAGTCGAGCTCAAGCGCGTCTGGGTTCTTGGTGTGCACGAACAGCTCGACGTCGCCCAGGCG
Source organism: Planctomycetota bacterium (assembly GCA_016765095.1). GTDB lineage: Bacteria > Planctomycetota > J058 > J058 > J058 > NORP233. The sequence goes on from JAESQQ010000659.1 coordinate 2,744, forward strand.
CACGTCGCCGGGGAGCGGGAACGCGTAGCGGAGGTGATCGCCCGCGCGAGGGAGCGTCTGCTCGAAGGTGAACACGATTCGCTTGAGCCCGCGGGCTTCGATCGGGAATATGCGCGCCTGAAAGGTGTTCCCACCGCTCCACTCCAAGAGGGCTGGATCGACTCGTTTGCGCACGATCTGCTCGTAGACCTGGCGCGCGCGCATCTGCTCGACCACCCGCGCCTCCTGAATCGGCTTCCAGTCCGACACGAAGGGTCGCCGCTGGGCGTCTGTCGAGGCCGCGAGACCGCGCTGGGGCGCGAGCGCGGCCAGGCGGCCGGGGGTGACCCCCGTCAGCGGGAGCGC
>JAESQQ010000660.1 GCA_016765095.1 Planctomycetota bacterium
CTCCCAGCGGGCGCCTCGCGCCGCCTCCCAGCGGACACATGGCGCAGCCGCCGCCCAGCGGACGCATGCCCCAGATGGCCCCTCCAACCGCGAGTTGGGGTCCTGGCGCTCCGACTCCCGGCGCTCCGCCGGCCACGGTCCGGGGGAACTTCAACGACATCGACTCGGCGCCCACGATCGGCCCAGCGGGCCTCGCCGAGGCGATGGGACCCCCACCGAGCGCTGGGTTTGGGCCCCCACCGAGCGCTGGGTTTGGGCCCCCACCGACCGCCGGGTTTGGACCCCCACCGACCGCCGGGTTTGGACCCCCACCGAATGCCGGGTATGGACCCCCACCGACCGCCGGGTATGGACCCCCGCAGCAGTTCAACGCGGGTCCTCCGGGATATCCGGGCGGAGGCCCTCCCCCCGCCGGATTGGGTGGCCCAGCTCCCTTCAACCCAGCCCCAGGCGGCGCTGGCTTCAACACCCCAGGCGCCCCGCCCCAGCCAGGCTTCGCGCCTCCTGGCTTCGACCCAGACGCGCCCACGTTGCGCGGGGCCCTCCCCCCGGTTCAAGAAACCGGCCGCTCACCGGGCGGACTTGCGAGCCCAGAGGACCTCGCGGGCACCGTCAAGGGCCCTCCTCCGCTCGGGCCCCCTGGGTTCCAGTCAGACTTTGACCCGACCGGCTCGGGCTTTGGCCCCAGCTCTCCCCCAGCCGTCCAAGCCCCTCCTCCCTCGCCTGGATTCGCGCCTTCACCCGGGGAGGCGGGCTTTTCCCCTCCGCCAGCCCAAGCGGGCGTCGCGGACCCCGACCCGCCCTCACAGGTCCAGACACAGGTCCAGACCAAGGTCGCCGGCCAGTCCAGCCGAAGTCGAAAGGGCAAGTCGCCCGCCAAGAAGCGCGGGGTTTCGGCGCGGACCCGCGCTGGCCGAGCCAAGCGAGAAAAGAAACCACCGATCGCGCTCTTGGCAGGCGCAGGCGTCTTGGTCCTCGCGATCGTGATCGGGATCGCGGTCGTTTTCAGCTCGGACTCAGACCCTAAACAGCCGACGCCCACCCCCAGCGCCACAGAGACACCCGAGGAGTCCCGGCCCCCAAAAGAGCGTCCCCGGGATCCGCCTCCCAAGCGGAGCCCGAAGCCGACACCCCAGGCGTCTGCCGTCGGCGCGGCTGATAACCCAATCCCGAAGCGGTTCCGCACCCAGCGAGACGGCGCCCTCGCCAACGACGTGGCCGAAGAAGTCGCCACTTCTCTGATCACACGCTGCGCCGACCTCGTCGAGGAGAGTCGCTACGAGGACTCTGTCGAGATCGCTCAGCGCTCGCTCAAATACTGGCCGGAGTGGCTCGAGGGAACCGAAGGGCAGCGAGAGGTCAAGGGCCAGCTCAAGCTCCGCCGGAGGCAGGCGAAGTTCGCCGCCCGACTGGCCAAGGCCGCCAAGACCCCCAGGTCCCCAGAGGTGACTCGCCTGATAAACGCGATCGCGAACAACAAGCTCCCCGACGACTTCGATCTCCCCTGTGTGCCTCTGTTCACCAAGACCGTCATTGAGGCGATCGGAGAGCAGGAATACGAAGCGATCCTCGTGAAGGAGTTCGATCTCGGCGAGCTCACCTTCGAGGACTAGGGACCCAACCCAAGGCACCGGATTGGTTCAGGGAAGCCCCCTCGTCCAGCGGTCGCTTCCGGTTTAGACTGGCGGTCTCGCCTGGAGGGGCGGAGGGAGTGTCTAGAACCGGTGGACGTACCCACCCTCACAATCGTTCAAGAGCAGGGCGCCTCGTATCGAGTTCCGATCCGGGGGACCCTTGTGCTCGGACGCGATCCCGCCAACGAGGTCGCCCTCGACGACGGCTACCTCTCGCGCCGCCACTGCGCTGTGGTGTGCCGCAACGGACGGGTCGTGGTCAAGGACATGGAGTCCTACAACGGGACCTACGTCAACGGGCAGCGGATTCACGAGGAGTGCTACCTCCTCCCCGGAGACGTGCTCAAGGTCGGCCGAACGCGGCTCTTCGTCGACTTCGGCGAAGTCCAAGCTCAAAGCGCGAACCTCAAGATCTACACACCAAACCTCGTCGAGAAGAACGGCGTCCAGCCGATCTCGACCGATCGCCGCCCCGAGGTCCGTGGTCCCTACGTGGGGATCACCCGCCCCGCCATCAACTCGGAGGTGATTCAAACCGGTTCGCGGCACACTACGGGTGAGTCGACCTTCGGCCCCCAGACTCGAACGCAGCGGCGAATCAGCCCCGAAGACAAGACTCCGATTCCCCCCGCGGCCGTCGAGGAGAGCGCGGTCGTCCGCGGTACCCACGCCGAGCGGGAGCGCGCTGGAATGCGCGTCTTGGCTCAGATCACCCGCGTCCTGAGCAACATTCAAGACGCCCACGAGTTCCTCGATCACGTCCTCGGCCGGATCCTGTCCGTGATTCCCGCCGAGCGGGGCTGCATCATGAGGCTCAGCCCCGACGGCCGGAGCCTCTACCCCGAGTGCGCCCGAAGCGCCTTGCCTCGCCGAAGCCACGCCGAAGCACTCCGCCTCGGCGTCAGCCACACCATGGCGCGCAAGGTCGTGACCGAGCGAGTCTCGGTCCTCGTCAACGACGCAACCATAGACCAGCGGTTCAAGCACGCCAGCTCGATTCAAGACCTCCAAGTCCGCTCGATCCTTTGCGCGCCGCTCTGGCTCGGCGAGGAGATCTCAGGGCTGATTTATCTCGACCACATGATGCACGCCTACGCCTTTAGTGAGGCCGATCGCGACCTCCTGATGGCCGCCGCCAACGTCGGCGCCCTCGGGCTCGAGCGCGCAATGAAGGTCAAGCCACCCAAGCGCTCGCCCTAGCATCCCTACCTAGGGATCCCTAGCTTAGGGATAGAGCCGAAAGTGAGCCTCGAGCAGCACGTCTTCGCCGCTCGCTCGAACTTCGAGAGAAAGCGGCGCGGGCCCAAGCCCGACCTCGCTCGCGCCGACTCCAGCCACCGGCCCCGGCGCGCCTCGCCCGCCCAGGATTCGCGGCGCCACGAACACAAGCGCCCGATCGACCCAGTCCCCGGCGAAGGCCGCGGAGAGGACCTCTCCACCCCCCTCGAGGAGCACGTGGTCGCAGCCGCGAGCTCCCAGCGCGAGCAACAGCGGCCCTAGCGAGTCTTCCCCTTCGACCTCGAGGACCTCGACCCCAGCGTCCCTGAGGCCCGTCCGCCGCTCAGCCGGCGCGTCGCGCCCCACAACGACCAAGAGCCCAGTCTCTCGTGCGGCCTTCACGAGCCGACTCTTGAGAGGCAGCCGCGCACGTCGATCGAGGACAACGGGCAGCGGATCGCCGCCGGCGACGTCTCGACGCGTGAGGCGTGGGTCGTCTGTGAGGGCCGTCCCGCTTCCGATCAAGACCGCGTCGACTTCACCGCGCAAGACGTGGCTGGCGCGGCGCGAGGCCTCGCCAGAGATCCACTGGCTGTGCCCCGTGTGACAGGCGATCTTGCCGTCGAGGCTCATCGCCCACTTCGCGCTCAAGTAGGGGAGCGGAGGGAGACCTGCTGCCAGCCGAGCCTGAGCCTTGAAGAAGGGCCCGTTGAGGCGCCGCGCCGCACTGGCACGGACCCCGACCTCGACCACGACGCCCGCGGCCCGGAGCCGAGCCACGGATCGCCCCGCTGTGCCCGCGTGCGGATCGAGGGTCGCGAGCACGATCCGCTCGAGGCCCAGAGGCAACAGCGCCTCGACACAGGGTGGCGTTTGCTTGCCCGCGAAGGCGCCGCACGGCTCGAGGGTCAGGTAGAGCGTCGCGCCCCGCGCCTGATTCGGGTCGCCAAGCAGAGCGAAAAGAGCCGCCTCGGCGTGGGGGCCCCCGCTCTGTTCGTGGAAGCCCTCTGCCAGCACGCTGGCGTCTGCGACCAAGACAGCCCCGACCCGGGGATTTGGGCGGGCGCGGTGGTCGCCCCGGGCCGCCAGCACCAAGGCACGGTCCATCCACACCTGGTCGCGCAGGTCCTCGCTCGACACCTCGTCCGGTGAGTCGGAGTCGGAGGCGACGCTCAAGAATCGCGGTAGAGACGGTCCAACTCAGACTTGGAGCGCCGCCCACCCTCACTCGAGGCCGGCTTGCGGCGCCGGACTGGCAGCTCGTCGTCGTCTGGAAGCGCGGCCACGCGACCCGAGCCCGATCCGGAGACGCTCTGCGGGAGGCCCGCTGGCGCAGGAGCGCTGGCGACTGCCGACCCCGCCCCCTTCCGGAGGGTCAAGATCACCTCGTGATTGAGGTTGTCAAAGTGGGAGTCGATCAGTTCGAAGCCCTCACCCGTGTAGTGGTCCAGGATCCGCTGCATGGTGCCTCGACCCAGCGGGTTCTCGACGATCACGTCTGACCCCTCGATGGCGTATTGCCCTGCGATCACCTTGTATTCCCACATGCGGTCGGCCTCCTCTTGGATCCTGCCATGGATTCTCCGTGCGAACCGGCCCCAGTGCCACAGGGCCGTGCCAGAGACCCGTGTTACAGGGCCAGGGCACCCAGGCTCAGGCCGAGTCGGGTCCTGGAGCCCGCGCGGCGGCAGGGCCCAGGAGGTGACCCTCACTGCGGGCCTCCTCCGCGATCCGAAAGGCGCTCTGGAGGAGCTCTCCCGCGCCCGCTTCGCCCGCGAACTCCGCGACACCAAAGCTGCACTCCGGCGAGACAGTGACTCGCTCGCCCGCCGGTCCGTGCAGCTCGATCCGGGCCTCGGAGACGAGCGTCAGCAAGCGCCGGGCGACGACCGACGCGCCAGGCAAGTGTTGCTCGGGCAGGATCAAGCCAAACTCCGCGCCCGCGACTCGGCCGACCAAGTCGACGTCCCGAATGTTCCCGCGCAAGATCCGTCCGATCGCAGCCAAGAGCTGATCGCCGGCTGCGAGCCCGTAGTTGGCGTTGACGAGCCGGACGCCGCTCAGGCTGCACGTCAGCAGCGCGAGGGGGTGCTCGTAGCGAGCCGCCCGCTTGACCTCCAAGTCAAGGACCTCGGTGAACGCGTCTCTGTTGAGGAGCCCAGTCAGGCGATCGGTCTTGGCGGCCGCTTCGACCGCTCCAAAGAGCCGATCGTGGCGGAACGCTACGGCCAGCAGCTCACTGGCGTGACGGATCAGGGTCCGCTGCCGCCGGTCGAAGGTCTGCTCGTCGAACCGATCGGCGAGGTTCAAGACACCCTCGACCTCGCCTGCCGCGAGGAGCGGCGCGACGACGCAGCTCGGCGTCTTGTATTGCTTGCTGTGTGGGCGCGGAGGCGCCTCGCCGTCTTCCGCTTGGTAGTGACCCAGGTCGTCGATCAGGAGCAGACGCCGCTCCCGAACGGCGATCGACATCAGCGAGCCCTCCCCGACAGCGACGACTTCATCGAGCTCTCGATCGTGAGTCCGATAGGCCAAGCGCAGCTCAGCCGGCCGGCCGTCCGCGTCTCGCTCGAGCCGATAGACCGAGGCGCAGCGCGCCCCGACGAGGTAGGGGATCCGCTGCCCGCAGACCTCAAGAAGGGCCTCGAGGTCGCAGCTGGCGAGCTCCTTCGTCAAGGCGGCCAGAATCTCCAGCTTCTCCTGAGCGCCCCGGGCCTCCCGCGAGCGCTCGTCGGCGAAGTCGGCGCGATCGGTCAACTGGCGGACCTCGGCCTCGAGACGAGCCACACTCGCGGCATCGAGCGCAGCAGCCGTCTGGGCCTCGTCGCGGGCCTGGCGGAGGCGCTCGACCTCACTCCAGAGCTCTTCCTTGGTGGATCGGCGTGAAACGCGAATCACAGGTGACTCCGAGGGGGGCGAGAGAAAGGGAGCAAGGCCCCCCCAGGGGGGCCACGCTCCCGAGAACCGTAGCAATCCGGGCTCAGGCCAGCAACCGAGCGCTCGCGGGAAGGTTGTGGCTGGCGTCTTGAGGGGTATCGTGGCGCCCCGTCGGACCGCCCACCACCCTGAGCCCCAAAGAGGGAAGCCATGAAGGTCGCAGCCAACATCGGAGAGTGCGTCGGGAACACCCCGCTCGTCCGAATTGACCGCCTCGCGAAGCAGTGGGGCGTCAAAGCCCAGATCCTCGTCAAGATCGGTTACATGAACCCTGGCGGCTCCTACAAGGACCGGATTGGGCTCCAGCTGATCCAGGACGCGGAGGAAGCCGGTCACCTCAAGCCCGGTGGGACGATCATCGAGTGCACGAGCGGGAACACCGGAATGGGCCTCGCCCTCGCCGCCGTCAGCCGGGGCTACCGCTGCGTATTCGTGATGCCAGACAAGATGTCGCGCGAGAAGATCGACGCGCTTCGCGCGCTGGGGGCCGAGGTGATCGTCACTCCAACCGCCGTCGACAAGGACGACCCTCGCTCCTACTACTCCGTCGCGGCTCGCCTCAACGAGGAGATTCCAAACTCCTGGCACAGCAACCAATACGAGAACCAGTCGAACCCGCGCGCGCACTACAACTCGACCGGGCCTGAGATCTGGCGCGACACCGAAGGCAAGATCACCGCGTTCGTGAACGGAATGGGCACCGGCGGGACCCTGAGCGGCGTCGGGCGCTACCTCAAGGAGCAAAACCCCGACGTCAAGATCGTGGGCGTCGACCCGATCGGCTCGATGTACTTCGACAAGTTCCACAGCGACACCGACGTCAAGCCCAAGACCTACCTCGTCGAGGGCATCGGCGAGGACTTCTACCCGTCTACAATGGACATGTCGCTCGTGGACGACATTCTCCAGATTGACGACAAGACCTGCTTCACGGTGGCCCGCAAGCTGGCCCGCCGAGAGGGGATCTTCAGCGGAGGCTCCACGGGAGCCGCCGTGTGGGGAGCGCTGGAATACGCGAAGCGGAACAACCTCGGCCCAGACGACATCGTGGTCACGATGGCCTGCGACCACGGGCTCCGCTACCTCTCAAAGGTGTTCAATGAGCAGTGGCTCCGTGAGAACGAAATGCTCGAGAGCGAGTATGAGCTCGAAGCGCGTCAGCTCCTGGGGACCAAGCAGGGCAGCGGCCCCCGCCGGCTGGTCAGCGTTCCAGCCACCGCCAGCGCCGCTGACGCGCTGAGCCTCCTCAAAGACCACGACGTGAGTCAGATCCCCGTCGTCGACGCCGACGACGAGCCGATTGGGAGCCTCCAGGAGGCCCAGTTGGTGGCGCTCTTCGTGGAGCACAAGGACCTCTCCAGCGTGAAGGTCAAAGACGTGATGGGCCCCCCCTTCCCCGTCGTCTCCGGCGCGACTCCCCTCGAGGAGGTCGCCCGTCAGCTCACGCGCGAGAACCCCGCGGTCCTCGTCGAGGACGAGGGCAGCTACGGGATCGTGACCAAATACGACTTGATCGCCCACATCGCGCGCTAGCTGCGCTACTCCCGCAGGCCGAACCAGCGGCCGAGCTCGCCCGGGCCCCAGCCGCAAGGCTTCCCGCGTCGGGTGACCGAGTCCCGCTCGACGCAGACGACTTCGAGCACGTCGAGCTCGATTCGGCGCGTCATCCGCGAGCCGTAGCTCAGGAAGTGGTATTCCACGAGGTAGCTCTCGCGCTGCCCCGGCTCGACGACTCGCTCCTCGTCGTAGAGGTGAAAGCGTAGGCCCCCGCTGGGGCTCAGCCCGAGGAGTTGGACCTCGGTCGGGTGAATCACGAGCGGGAAGTCTGGGGAGACGTCGGACTCGACCCCGTCGTCGTCGATCCAGCCGCCACTCCGGAGGTGGCGATACTCGCTCTCTCGATACTGCGTCATGACCAGGCTCCCGAGCTCGTCTGGCGCGTCGAACACGATCGGTCCCCCAGAGCCTAGGCGCCAGGCCACGTCGAGTTCGCCGAGCCGAATCCGCGAGCGATCGCGTCGGGGGAGGGCTTCCCCCGGAGTCGGGGCGTCCGCGTCGGTCAGCCGAGTCCGAAACGCGAGGGTCGCGAAGGTTACTCGCTCAGGAGACAACGCCGAGCCGGGAGCGCTGAAGGTCTCCGACTTCTCACAGCCCAGGATCGCTGCCGAGCCAGGATCGTCGAGGAAGTCTGAGTTCCGAAAGGTCGGAAAGTTGACCTGCGGCGACTCGCGGAGGTAGGCCGAATCGATCGCGTCCCGGATCAAGTGCTCCTCGAAGGGGGTCGCGACGACCTCGAGGTCGAGGACTTCGCGCAACAGGCGGATCGCGGCCGGATTGGCGCGCGGCGAGCAGGCGACGGTGAACACGTCACCCAAGCGACGGAGCGGGATGATCCCAAACCCAGCCGCCACGACCGGGCTCACGCAGCTGACGAGCTTGGGGTCAGAGATCGCCTGAGACAGGATCGCCTCGCGTCGCTCGAGACCGCTCACGAGACTCCAACCGTCAGCTGGCGCCCCACGAGGCGAGCCGCCTGATCGGCGACTCGCTCCGCGGTCAAGGCGCGCATGCAACGGAACTCCAGCGGGCACACCTTGAGGTGGCAGGGCCAGCAGGAGACCTCTTCGCAGGCGAGCTCGAGCGCGGGGTAGTCGACGGCGGTGTAGCCGGGATGCGTCGAGCCAATCAGGACCAAGACCGGAATCCCGGCCGCGATTCCGAAGTGGCGGGGCCCCGAGTCCGTCGTGATCAGGACCCGACAGCGCCGGAGCAGCGAAGTCAGTTCATTGAGGCCGACGACCTCGTCTGCGCCGGGGATCCGCTCTCCCGCAGCCGCGCAGGTTTGATCGGCAAGGTCCTGCTCGTCTGGGCCCCGAAGCAGGATCGGGGTGATCCCACGCCGCCGCAGGAGCCGAACAAGACGCCCCGCGTGCTCGGGGATCCAACGCTTCGTCTCCCAGCTCCCCCCGAGGTTGATCGCCCAGAGCCGCAGGCCAGGCGCGTTGATCGACTGTCGGGTCAGGAACTCCTCAGCCCACTCGTTCGCGATCGGGGGCGCGCTCAGGACGGGTCGACGTGGGACCTCCTGACAGTCCACCCCCACAGCCTCGAGGAGGCCGAGGTAGTAGTCGATCATGGGCACGGACCGAAACAGGCCCTCCTTCTCGACAAAGGGCCCTTCCTTGACGAGGAGCGAGCGACCGTTGCGGTAACCAACGATCCGGCGCGCGCCGGCCGCTCTCACGGTCAGCGCCGACCGCAAGCTGTTGGGGAGCAAGAACGCGAGGTCGATCTCGCCGAGGTCCGCCCGGAGTCGCCGCCCCTCTCTCCAGGGTCCGAGCAGTCCCTTGTGAACGACTCCGACGTGGCGGTCCGCGAGGGATTCGGGCTCGAGGAGACGCAGCGCGACCCCCTTCCCGTGGAGGACGATCTCCGCGTCTGGCGCGGCGGCGCGGAGCCGGCGCAGGAAGGGCGTCGCGAGCACCACGTCCCCGACCCAGTTAGGCAGGCGGACGTAGATCCGTCGCGCGTCGAGGGTGCTCACTCCTCCCCTCCGAGGCGGCTCAACCAGGAGAGCGAGACCCGCGCCAGAGGGCTCATTCGATCCCGTGCCGCTTCATTTTCTTGAGGAGTCCGGGCCGACTCAACCCCAGTCGACGAGCGGTCTCGCTCCGGTTTCCCCCGACCGCACCCAGCACACGTCGAATCAACTCGATCTCGATCTCCTCGGTAACCGCCGCCAGGGACTTGCCGCGCTCGATCATGAGGAGCATCGCGTCCGCGCCCTCGTTGATCGCCAGCTTTCGGAGCGCTGAGTTCGGCCGGTCGATCGAGTCGCCCAAGAGCTTTGGAGAGAGGTCGGCTGGCGTGACCTCGTCTGGCGTGAGCGTGACGAGCTTCTTGCACTCGTTCTCGAGCTCCCGCACGTTTCCGGGCCACTCGTAGTGACAGAGGAGCTGGAGCGACTCCCGGGTGACCCCCGGCACGGCTCGACCCGCCTCGCTCGCGGCTCGCGCGAGGAAGTGGTCGACCAGGAGCGGAATGTCCTCCATTCGCTCGCGGAGCGGCGGCACGTCGACCGTCATGACCGCGACCCGGTAGTAGAGGTCTTCGCGGAACGTGCCCTCGCTGACCATTTTGCGCAGGTCACGATGGCTCGCGCAGATCAGGCGAAGGTCGACCTTGCGAATCTCATGCCCACCCACTGGACGAAGCTCGCCCTCCTGGAGGACCCGGAGCAACTTGGCCTGCATCGACGGGGACATCTCGCCGATCTCGTCTAGGAACAGGGTTCCGCCGTCGGCGGCCTCGATCAGCCCGACTCGGGTTTGATCCGCGCCGGTGAACGCGCCCTTGACGTGCCCAAAGAGCTCGGCCTCAAGGAGGGTCTCCGAGAACACCGCGCAGTTCTCAGCCACGAAGGGCTTGTCGGCGCGGGGCCCGTTGTAGTGAATCGCGGACGCGACCAGCTCCTTACCTGTCCCTGACTCACCTTGGATCAGGACTGGGTGGCTCGACTCTGCCAACCGGTCGAGCAAGCTGAACAAGCGGCCCATCGTGGCCGAGCGCCCGATAATGTTGGTGTAGCGGCGGGCGCGTTGCTTCTCAGCACCCACGGACCTTGAGAGCGCAGCCTTCGTCCGCTGCAGCTCGTGAGCGCGGGCTTCGTGGATCGCGTGGCGACGAATCGGGCCCGCGATCAGCGAACAACAAGCCGTCAGGAGGTCGCGATGGTCGAGCTGAAACGCGCCGGGCTTCGACTTGTCGTCGAAGTAGACGATTCCGACGACCTCCTCGTGCCAGCAGACCGGCGCCGCAAGGACCGAGCGCGCGCCCTCGGTCACAATGCTCTCGCGCTGACCGTAGCTGACGTGACTGAGCGCGTCCTCCAACAACACCGCCCGACGCTCCTTCTCGACGTCGCGCAGCACGCCCTGGCTGACCGCGCTCTGCCGGCGAGAGCCGGGCGCGTCGCGATCGAAGGCCGCTCGCAGCTGAAATCCACCGTTGATCTGTCGCAACAAGACATAGCCACGTCTCGCTGAGAAGGTCTCCCCGAGCATCGACAAGATCAGCTCGAGCAGAGGCGTCAACTCAAGATCCGAGCCGAGGGCCTGAGCCACGATCCCCAAGATCGACTGTCCAGATCGCGTCAGGAGCGGCGCCGGCAGGGGCTGCGGCTCTGGGTTCCCGGTCAATTCGAAGGCGGGTTGACGGGGGCGCCAGAGGCCCGACGCCGCCCACAGCCCGGAGTTCTTCGTCTCACGAACGGCGTCAGCGATCGCGCGCGGGGTCGGCTCTTCGGCCTCAGCCTGGGTCGGGGCGAC
>JAESQQ010000661.1 GCA_016765095.1 Planctomycetota bacterium
AGCGCCCCCGCCCCCGGCCGCTGGGAGTTGATCGTGGCGAGCACCACTCCAGCGAGCGCCAAGAAGCTCGCGAAGTGGTTCAAGACGAACCCGCTCTCTCCGGTCTGCGGCCGAGCCGACCTCTATGCGGTGGCGTCGAGGCGCGGGCGAGTCTCGATTCGTGGGTTCCAAAAGGTCGAGGGACCTGTCCTCAACCGAGTCCGCGCCACGAATGATCCCCTCGGCGGCTCGGGCTCGTTCGGAGACGCTTACTACAAGCGTGTCAGGCGTTAGGCGGCAAGAGACCGAATTCTCCTCAGGGGGCCGATTCACCTCGGCCTCCTTTGGCGTTGTCGGGGTTCAACCCCGCGCGTAGCCTTGGGGCGTGGTTGATCAGGGTCGAGTCGAGGCCTTCGTGGTTCAGGTGGGCGTCGCCCGAGGCCTGATTACGCCGAGCCAGTTACAGCTCGCGCAGTCGAGCTCTGGGGGGAGCCTCCTTGCGCGGCTGTCTCCTCAGCTCGCGCCAGAGAGTCGAAGCGTCCTCCAGTCCCTCTACCACGAGGCCATGGCAGCAGAGCAAGGAGCCGCCGGCGCGGCGTCAGGGAGCCGGCCAGCGGCACCCCCAGCCTCCGAAGAGGAGACTCGTCCCGGACTGATGGGGCCCGGTGGAGCCGAAGAGACCCGGGCGAAGGGCTCCAGCGCACCGACTCAGGGTGGGGTCGGCGAGAAGGCGACTTACTTCGGTGGCGAGCCTGGGCCCGGAGTGAGCCTGTCCTCCCCGAGCGCGCTGGGAGCCAAGCACTTCCAGCCCGACTCGACTTTCGCGAGCTACCCCATGCCTGGGACGGTGGCGCCCGGGCAGGCTCCTTCTGCGCCCGTCGAGCAGCCGGCACACGCGGAGCGGACGCGAGCCGGGCCGATCTCGGCGGTTGACATTCCAACACTCGTAGGAGGAGGAGCCCCCGAGTCGGCGCGGACCGTGATCGAGCCTAAACCCGGAACCGTGACGACCCCCAAAGCGGCCACGACCGCGGGAGCCCGCAGCGCCAGCGCAGCTCCCACGGGTCCCGCCCCCCAGCTGGGCGAGCGGGTCGGAGCCTACGAGACGCTCCGCGAACTCGGCCGAGGCGGAATGGGGATCGTCTACGAAGCGCGAGACACCCGCAACGGCGATCAAGTGGCGCTCAAGCTCATGATCGTGACAAAGAAGACGACCGAAGACGACGTCACGCGCTTCAAGATTGAGGCCAAGGCCGCCCTCAAGCTAGATCACCCCAACTTGGTCCAAGTGTTCGAGCAGGGCGTCACCGAGGACGGCCACTGGTTCACCGCCATGGAGTACATCTCGGGTGAAGACCTCGACGTGAAAATGAAGCGCGACGGACTCCTCGAGCCCGACGCCGCCGCCGAGATCTGCCTCGACTTGGCCGACGCGTTGGCCTACGCCCACGAGCAGTCGGTCCTCCACCGCGATATCAAGCCTCAGAACATCATGATCGACGACGACGGGGTGGCCCGGCTCACAGACTTCGGCCTGGCCAAGCTGCGCGACGACGACATGGCCTCGCTGACGGCGTCGGGCACACTCCTAGGGACGCCGGCCTACATGTCCCCCGAGCAGGCCACCGGCCTCAAGCGTGATATCGACGAGCGAACCGACGTGTATTGCCTCGGCGCGACCCTCTATCACATGCTCACGGGCCGGCCTCCCTTCGAGCGGCCGAGCCTGACTTCACTCCTGCTCGCGATCACGTCTGAGAAGCCAATCCCCCCCACGACACTGATCGACGGCCTCGACAAGGACCTCGAGACGATTGTGCTCAAGTGCTTGGAGAAGGAGCGCGGAGAACGCTACGTCAGCATGCGAGCCCTGGCCCGCGACTTAAACCGCTGGTCGAAATCGCTCGAGATTGTCGCGCAGCGACCTTCTACGGTGGCGAACTTCAAGAAGTGGGCCGGCGCCAACCGGCCGCTGGTGGGAGTGATCGCCGGCGCCTCGATCGTGGTCGTGGCGGCCCTCGCGTTCGCGTTCTCGAGGGGGGGCGGAGCAGAGCCCAGCCCGACTCCAGTCGAGAGTCCCGCGCCCACAAGAACTGAGGACCCTGACGAGAGCCCCCAGCCGACCAAGGCGCCCACGCCCAAGGCGAGCAAGGCGCCCACGCCCAAGGCGAGCAAGGCGCCCACGCCCAAGGCGAGCAAGGCTCCCACGCCCAAGGCAAGCCAGGCTCCCATACCCAAGGCGAGCGAGACGCCCACGCCCAAGCCAAGCCAGGCGCCTACGCCAAAGCCGATCAAGACGCCTACGCCCAAACCGAGCGAAACGCCCACACCGACCCCTTCCCCCCAGACAACCGAGACACCCGCGCCGAGCAAGACCCCCGCCACAACGGTCACGCGCGGACTCGTCAGCCCCGCGGCTGCTCCTCCACGCTGGTTGGTGCGCCGCTTGGAACACTTGGTCAAGAAGCCCCGCCAGCTCCTGGTTCTCAAATGGAGCGACGCCAAGGAAGAGGCCAGAGGCCGCAAGGCACCCATTCTTCTCGCCAACCTGCACCACACGATCGACAAGCTCGAGAAGCGCCACCTCCTGGGCTCCCCCGCCCAGATTCGTCGGGTCAACACGCAGGCGGTGTTCGTGATCTCGCAACTCCCGCACCCGCCACCGAGGGGTGAGCGACGAGGGCCGAAGCGGCCGAAGGGCGAACGAGGGGGGCCAAATGGCGAGCGAGGCGGGCCAAATGGCGAGCGAGGCGGGCCAAATGGCGAACGAGGAGGGCCAAATGGGGGGGGGCCCAAGGGACCGCCGCCCTCCGATCCCACCAAGGTTTGCCCGTTCTTCCCGGGGCTCTTTTGCGTCGACCACGAGCGGATCCAGTCCCACACCGTGGAGCCCGAGTGGGGCGAGATGCAGCTCCGAATCTATGGCTCTAGCGGGCGAGTCGTGCTCTCCGAGTCGCCCAACCCCCAGACCGCTCACCAACGCGTCAAAATCTTCCAGCTCAAGAAAGGGGCCTTCGACGCCGCGCTCAAGGCGGCTAACCGCGAGACGGGAGCGCTCCTGAGTGCCGCCGACCTCGAGGGCGCGGGTCGTGAACTCTACAAGGCCGACAAGAAGCGATCTCGGAGCGAGGCACACTATGTCTACGTCCGCCACGTCAAGGCGCCAAGCGCCCTGGGAGCCTGGGCGCGCTACCGACTCCGCGAATCCTGCGCGAAGTCGATTCGGTCCTCGGGAGGCTCTGCGATAGCGCTCGACAAGCTCCTCGAGCGCTATCGGGCCGACCCGGGCTGCCTAGAGCTGATCGACGACGCTCGCTAGCTACAGCCCGTCCTGAAACAGGCTGAGTTGGGCTTTCCACATCCAACCGCGCTACAGTTCGTCTCGGAAGTCCTGGCAAGGCGCGCCGAGGTCCAGCAATCTTGCTGGATTGTGACCGAGGCAGCAACGCAGCCAGGGCTTTCGAGACGAGCTGTAGCTAGTCCTCCTCGGGGGCATGCGCATGGGACCCGCCTGGGTGGTGGGGATCGGCGTGAGGCGTCAGGGAGTGGGGGCGCTCGAGACCGTGAGCGAGCATTAGGGCCTCGTCCCCGAGGATCTCGCGACTCGGACCGCACGTCACCCGCCGGCCACCGTCGATGAGCAGGACGCGCGGACAGAGGGCGAGCACGAACTCGAGATCGTGACTCGCGACGAGGGTCGCGAGCTCGAGGTCCTCGAGCAGCGCGCGCAGCTCCCGGCGACCGCGGGGGTCGAGGTCGCTCGTCGGCTCGTCGAGGAGGAGCGCCTCGGGGCGAAGCGCGAGCGCGCTCGCGAGGGCCACGCGACGCTTCTCCCCTCCAGAGAGGTGCTGCGGGACGCGCTCCCGAAGCTCCTCGGCGCCGACCGCTCGGAGGGCTTCGTCGACCCGGATCGCCGTCTCGTCTGGGCTGAGGCGGGTCTGCCTCGGCCCGAAGGCCACGTCGTCGCTGACTCGGCTCGTGAACAGCATGTCGTCCGAGTGCTGAAACACGATCCCGATCCGACGGCGGAGCTCGGCCAGGCGTCCCTTCGGGACGGATTCGCCGTCGAGGAGGAGCTCCCCCTCGCTGGGAGTCAAGACGCCGGTCAGGAGGAGGAGGAGGGTCGACTTGCCCGCGCCGTTCGGCCCGACCAAGCCGAGGCGCTCGCCCGGCGCGAGCGTGAAGCTCAAGCCCTCGACGGCGACTTGCCCGTCTGGGTAGCGGTAGCCGAGGTCGCGGGCCTCCAGGAGCGAGCTCATGCGAGGCGCTCCGCGAGCGGAAGGGCGAGGGCCAGCGCGAGGCCAGCCAGGACCAAGAACCAATCCGCGAGGCCCGCTCGAGGTGGGTCTGGGAGGATCAGCTCCCCTTCGTAGCCGCGACACCGCATGGCCTGTTCGAGGCGCTCTGCGCGCCCCACGCTTCGCACGAGGAGTCCTCCCGCCACGGCGGAGTAAGTGGGGATCGCGCTCGGGCCCCGCCCTCGGAATCCCCGGGCCGCAAGTGCGGCCTCGATTCGAGTCAGGTCCTCACGGAAGCGCGCCAGGGCCCGCTGGGTCAAGAGCGCAGTGTGCACGAGCGGAGCCGGGACGCCGAGCCCTCGCAGCCCCTGGAGGCTCTGATCGAAGGGAGCGACGTCGAGGGCCGCGATCGCGAGCGTGCTCAAGGCCAAGACCCGGAGCGAGAGGAGTCCCGCCGAGGCGAGCCCGAGATCGCTCGGCCCCCAGGCCCAGCTCGCGACGAGCGGCTGGGCGCCTGGCGGGTGCCAAAAGGGCGTCAGGAGCAAGAGCAGGAACAGGAGCGAGAACACGGGCCGCAGCCGACGCGCGACGTGCAGCGGCCCAAGCCCGCTCGAGAGGGCCAAGCCCAGCGCCAAACCCAGCGCCAACCCAGCGCTGCTGACCTTCGTCAAGCTCGCCCAGGAGAGCGCGAGGAGCAGGAACACCAGGAGGCGCGCTCGATCGTCCCGCTGCCCGAGCCACCCCAGCCGGAGCGGGCTCATGCGCCTCGCTCGGAGTCGCCCTGCGGCTCGTCCTCGGCCTCGCGCTCCCGACGGCGACGCTGGAATCTGTAGAGCCCGACTCCGAGGAGCGCGATCCCGCCCAAGCCTGTCAGGAGGCGCTTGATCCGAGTCTTCCCCCAGCCCCCGCGGCCTCTCGCCTTTCGCCGAGCCTCGGGGAGAGCGAGGGTCGGAGTCGCCGACGAAATCGCCGCTGGAGTTGGCGCGCTGACATCGACTTCGGCGCTCGCTTTGTGGAGGCCGATTTCACGCACCTCGCAGCGATACCGTCCGGGGCCTGGTGGGCTCCAGCGAAAGTGTCCTGAGGCGTCGAGGCTGCCCTTCGCCAAGGCCGTCTGTTCCCCGGCCCGAAACGCGCTCCACGTCCCCTCTCCGGGTGGCAGGCCGTCGTTGAAGAAGGCCTCTCCCCGGATCTCGGTCCCGGTCCACTCGAGGTCGATCAAGAACCCGTGGGCGAAAGCCTGTGACGCGAGCGCGCAAGCGAGGAGTGGTGCAACGAGGGTCGCCCTCACGAGGGGGGCTCTGAGGGCGCCGACGACCCCGTGCCCGGTGGCGACTCCGTCGCCGCCTTGGCTGGCTCTGGGGGCGGGAGCGGGAGGTCGAGGAGGCTCGGCTGGACGCGCGCTAGGAACCGAACCGCGATCACGGTCAGCGCGATCTCGATCACCAGGATCGGCGCGTGCAGAACGAAGCTCGCGGTGGCCACGGCCTGGAGCGCCTCCCCCGCGCTGAGGAGCGCGGCCGCATAGAGCGCGAGGGCTGTGGCAGTCCCGAGCCCAGCCGCCAGCCCCGCTCGCCAAGACGAGGGGGTCGAGCCCAGCCGCCAGACTCCTCCCGCGACCAGCGCTCCCACGCCCATGGTCGTCACGTTCAAGCCCAGGGTCGTGACCCCGCCCTGGGCGAACAGAAAGAGCTGGAGGGCCACGCCAACGAGGACCGCGGGGAGCGCGGCGCGCCCGAGCACGATCCCGGTCAGACCCAAGAGGGAGAGGTGGACGCTGCCGGGCCCAAACCTCAACTGGAGCAGGGAGGCCGCAAAGAAGGCCCCGGTGAAGACCGAGACCCGAGGCGCAGACGCCTTGGCCAAGGCGGGCAGCGTGCCAGCGGTCAAGACGCTCGCGACGAGGAACCCGCCGATCAAGACCGGTGGGGGGCAGACTCCCTCGCTTATGTGCACGAGCGCGCGTCCTCGAGCCGTTTAGGGACGATGGGTCGCCGCGATGACTCGCGCCTCTCGCTCACGACCGGCATGGCTAGGGCTTTCCGACGTAAACCCAGAGCGAGGCGCGCAGGCGCGTCCCCCCCTGAGAAGGCCCCTCGACCGCCAAGATCCACCAACCACGCGCGCTGAGCGTGGCTGAGCCAGCGCCTTGGGGGTTGAGCTTCTCAGCTCCGGTCCTAAACGGCTCGGGGGGGAGGCTTTTGGGGGGAACCGCGTTGAGACGCTCCACTTGGACGGTCAGCCCAGGGACCGGCTTTCCCTTGGCCAGAACCAGGAATCGGAACGAAGCGCCCGGAGTCAGCCCATAAGGCCGCGTCAAGGGCACGATCTCGAGATCGAGGCCGAGGCTCCGGTCCCAGCCCCGCTCAACCCCGCCGACCGGGATCACGACTTTGACTAGGTCTCTGAGGGTCTCGCGGCCGTGGAGGACAGGCTGGCCCTCGATCACAAGGAGGTGGTCCCCTCGCTCCTTGGGCGTTAGGTCCATGGCCCAAGCCTGGACCTCCTGAAACGTGGTGGCCTTTGGGGTCAGCGCGTGGCGTTGGCCCTTTGGCGGGTAGAGCCAGACTTTGGGCCGGGCGACGGCGACTCGCGTCGCCTCAAAGGGGTGACCAAAGCCGTAGACCACTCGAGTCGTCTGCCCCCGCTTGAGAAACACGGCCTCTGGAACCGCGATCGGGAAGTGAGGGAAGAGCGGGAGGGCGGCCAGGAGGAGCGAAAGTGCGGTCGGGGTCATGGCGCCTGTCCTACGACATTGGGGGAGCGCATACCAGCACTCCGCGAGAGGGAAGGGCACTCCCCCCCTTCCTAGCGCCCCTCTCCAAGATCAGACAGAATCTCACCGCGAAATAAAGACTTAGGCTTAATCTCACGGATGGGTACCCCACCCCCTCTGGTTCGGATGGAAGAGAAGAGAGAGCCTAGGGCTCGCGAGACGAAAGGAAGCGCCATGTTCGCTGTAATCTCGGATCTGCACTCCAACATTGCGGCCCTAGAGGTCGTTCTGCAAGACATTGAGTCGCTTGGAGTCACCGACATCATTTGTCTGGGTGACGTTGTGGGCTATGGCCCGCAGCCGCTCGAATGCGTCGATATGGTCATGGAGAAGGCCCGTGTTTGCCTGAAGGGCAACCACGACGAGGCCCTCGTCCACGGCGCCTACGCCTTCAACCTCCGCGCCCAAAAGGCGATCGAGTGGACGCGGGACCAGCTCAAGCCAGGCTTCTTTAGCGGAGCCGCAGTCCGGCGGCGCTGGGAGTTCCTGACCAACCTCCCGCTCCGCCACGAAGAGGGCCCAGACCTCTTCATTCACGGCTCACCTCGGGACCCGACCAACGAGTACATTCTCGCGACCGAGATCGGCTTCGGTCCGACCGAGAAGTTCGAAGAGATCTTCGCGAGCTTCGAGCGCTTCTTGTTCGTGGGGCACACCCACATGCCCTGCATCATTACCGACAAGTACGAGACGAAGACCTCGACCGAGCTCAACAACGTCTACGAGTTCCCCGACATGGCGGAGCACAAGGTGATTATCAACGTGGGCTCGGTGGGCCAGCCTCGCGATCGCGACAACCGCGCCTGCTACGTGATCGTCGACGGCAGCACGGTCAAGTGGCGCCGCTGCGAATACAACATTGAGCGCACGACCAAGGTCATGGACTCGATCGCCCAGCTCGATCAAGCCCTCTCGGCTCGCCTCAAGGAAGGTATCTGACCGAGGGCGCTCGTCGCCCCTCCCGTTGTTCAACCTGGGCCGGCGCCTGGCGCCGGCTCATGTTGCGTACAGGTTGCTTGCGTCCAGGTTGCTTGCGTCCAGGGCGCGGGTTCCTCCCAAATGCTGGGTGCTGGGGCCTCTGCCTCCTGATCTTGGCCGGCTGCGCGACGCCGATGGTTCAGCTCGCTGCGCCAATCTCCGCCGCCGAGGGCGCGGCCTCGATCAGCTCCCGCTCGCTCTGGCTCACAGTCCACGACGGACGAGTCGAGCGCTCACCGCGCGCTGTGGGTGTCGCCCGGATGACCATGGGGATTCCTCGCGAGATCCTTCAGGAGGGGGAATGGAGCGTGGCGCGGGCCCTCGGCCACGGGCTCGGGACGGGTCTTGAGGCCGCTGGGTGGACGACGAAAGGCTTCGACCCCCCCGACCCTCGCCTCGCGATCGATCCGGCCAGCGGGGGGCGACCTGCGGCCGAGCTGCCCGGCTGGACTCTCCGGCTGACTCTGGACCGACTCTGGTGCGACGGCTACTTCAAGGAGTTCACGCTCGCGGTCGGGCTCCGGCTGCACCTCCTCGATCCGTCGGGACGACTGCGTGCTCGCGCGGAGCGATTCGAAGACCTCGTCCTGCCCTACAAGCACTCGGGGGATCTGGCGCTTCAAGTCGGCGGGCAGATCCGCCTCACGCTGAGTGAAATGCTCCGCGAGATCGAACTGGGGGAACACGTCGGGGAGGTCGTCGACTCGATCGGTAAACTCCGCGGCCGGCTCAAGGACGAAGACTACTTCTACAACAAGTACGAGAAGGCCGGACCGGGCGACGGCGACGACGACGACGACGACGACGACGCCGAGCCCAAACGAGTGTGCCTGAGCTGCCAGCGAGTCGCAGAGCCTTCGTGGGCGCACTGTGCGAGCTGCGGGCAGGCGCTTCCCCAGTAGCGCGTCCGGGTTTCCCTTGCATGCCCTCGGGCAGAGGCTACAAATGAACGAACGTTCGCTTGTAGCGCCCCGCGGAGATCGCCATGCCCCCCAATCCCACCGCAGTTGCCGAGACCCGGAGTCGAATCCACGCCTCGGCCCTCGAGCTGTTCACCAAGCGGGGATTTCACGGAACGGGCATGCGCCAGATCGCGCGAGGGGCCGAGGTCAGCCTGGGGAACCTCTACAACCACCACAAGACCAAGAAGGCCTTGTTCGCGGCCCTTCTGGAGGAATACGAGGCTGAATACACGGCGCCTGACACGCCCCTCGCCAAGGCGCTCGCGAGCTTCAAGGACCTCTCCGACCTCGAGCGGATCGGCGAAGCCAGCCGCGCCATGATCCGGCGCTTCTCTCCGTATATCCGTCTGATCTACGTCGACCTCGTCGAGCTCGAAGGCGGCCACATTCGGCGCCTCTTTGGGGGCATGCGTCAGCGCTACGAAGAGCAGCTCGGCGAGCGCCTCCAGAAGCTCCGCGACGAAGGTCTGCTCGGCGACGTCGACCCGATCACCGGGCTCATGACCGCCACGATCAGCTACTTCTACTTGTTCAACATTCAGCAGATCTTCGGAGTCACCAAGCTCTACGGGGTCTCGGACAAGCAAGCCATTCACGATATCGCCGAGATCTTTCGGTGGGGATTGGAGCCACGATGAGCCTCCCTTGCCTGGCGCTCGCGCTCCGCGCGCCAACGACCGGGTCGAGGAGACCCTGGCCCAGAAGTAGCGAAGGCCGCAAAGCGCGGTAGATTGGGCCGCGGAGGAGGCACATGAGCCGCGATTGGGTCAACCTAGGAGTCAACTACCACCCCACCCCCTGGCGCTTCCAGGCCGTGTGGGAAGACGGGGCTTGGAGCGAGGGGGAGCTCGTGGCTGAGGCCACGATCACGCTCTCCGAGGGCTCCACCGCGATCCACTACGGCCAACAGTGCTTCGAAGGGCTCAAGGCGCATGCCGGGCCTGACGGCGAGGCCTACTTGTTTCGGCCCGAGCAGAACGCGGCTCGCATGGCTCGCACGGCCGAGCGACTGCTGATTCCGCCGCCCCCCACCGAGCTCTTCCTGCGCGGCGTCGAGGCGACCGTCGCTGCCAACCCAGAGGCGCTCCCGCCTCACGGCTGCGGGGCAGCTCTCTACCTGCGACCCCTCTTGATCGGCGTCGGCGACAACCTCGGCCTCCGCCCCGCGCCGCGCTTCATTTTCCGAGTCTTCTGCTCGCCCGTCGGCCCCTACTTCAAGGCCGGCTTGAAGCCGATCCGACTCGCGGTCAGCCCCTTCGACCGCGTCGCGGCTCGGGGGACGGGCTCCTTCAAGGCAGGCGGAAACTACGCGGGCGGCCTCTACGCCTCGCGCCAAGCCAAGCAACTCGGCTGCGACGAGGCGCTCTACCTCGACCCCGACACGCGGACTTTCCTCGACGAGGCGGGCTCGGCCAACGTGTTCGGGATCCTGCCCGGTAGCGACGGCGCCCCCGATCGGCTGGTGACGCCGGCCAGCGCCTCGATCCTGCCCTCGATCACCATGGACGCGCTCTGCACCTTGGCGAAGGAGGAGCTCGGACTGAGCGTCGAGCGACGCCCGCTCCCGCTCAGCGAGCTGGCTCAGCTTCGCGAGCTGGCCTGCGCCGGAACCGCCGCCGTCGTGACTCCCGTCTCGGCCGTCCGCCTCGAGGACGGGACCGAGATCGCGCTGCCGCAGCCCGTCGGGGAGACGACCCAGCGCCTGCACGAGGTCCTGACAGCCGTCCAGACGGGCCTCATGGAGGACCGCTGGAGCTGGCGACACCTCGTCGCCGCCGCGCCCGCCTCAGCAGACTAGTGGCTGGACCCGGA
>JAESQQ010000662.1 GCA_016765095.1 Planctomycetota bacterium
GACGATCCGCCTGCCGACGATCCGCCTGCCGACGATCCGCCTGCCGACGATCCGCCTGCGGACGATCCGCCCGCGGACGATCCGCTTGTGGACGAGCCACCAGCCGACGCCCCAGATCCAACAGACGACCCTCCCGCTGACGGGGGCGAAGCGACGGCCGCTGACGAGGGTGACGACGACGACGACGTCTTCCCAGCCCCAGCCCCAGCTCCAGAGGACACCGGCGCAGCCTCTCAGCCGACCTCGCAGCCGTCTGCTGCGGACCACGACCACCGTGCCCCGGTCAAGAGTTGGTATCCCGAGGAGGAGGAGGAGTTCGGCCCGATCGACGTCGACTACCGCGGTCCGGTTGAGCTTGGGATTTTCGGAGGCTACCGGCTCTACTCCGACGGCCTCGGACTCCAAAAGGGCGGTGCCTTCATTGGTGGCGCTCGGCTGACCTTGAACCTGTTCGAGGATCATCGCGTTGGACTCGACTTTAGTTACTCAGTGACTCGGATCGCCTATCAGGTCCAGGGAAAGACGGTCGTCAACGGCACGACGCGGCTGACCAAGGTCCGTGGCGAGGTCACAGTCAACAGCTTCCTGACTGGCGCGACCTACCGCATGGACTATCTGCGCCTCGAGTACCTGACGCCCTTTGTGCGGGTTGGACTCGGAGTCAACTACTTCGACTCAACCGAGGGTCAGGGGCAGTCATTCTCTCCGATTGGGACCCCAGCAGTTCCATACTCGGAGAAGATCGAGGCGGAGTTTGGCCTCCTGATTCAGCTTGGGATGGGCTTTGACTACAAGTTCGATCGCAACTGGAGCCTTCGGGTCGGAACCAACGTCGACGCCATGATCAACGACTGGGCCGATACCGACTCGCCGCAGTTTGCAGGCAACGTCGAAATGGGAATCGTCTGGCACTTCCAATAGTCCGGCACTTCCAATAGTCCGGCACTTCCAATAGAGCGCACGGCAATAGAGCGCACGGCAATAGGCCGACGACATTCGCGACGGCGGCTCCTTGGAGCCGCCGTCGTTCGTTGGTTGGGTTGAGGACAAGCGAAACGCGAAGTTGTTTTTTGGCGCCGACTCAGGAGGGGCCAGTCCGGTCAGCCCTGCTCTGCGGTTATCCTGCTCCGCTGTCCCCCCTTTCTGCGGGAGGACTTTGGAAGGGGGATCCGGCCATGAGCCAACGACGTGAGGGGCCTGGGAGTTGGTGCGGGTTGCTGTTGGTGGCCTTGTTCGGAGTTCCGCTCGCGATCAGCCTCGGAATCAGCACCGAGGCCACGGCTCCCCTCCCCACGCGCTGGGCGGAACAGAGGATCACGATCCTCCATACCAACGACCTCCACGGTCAGGTCCGCCCGAGGGAGTCTGGGCCGCGGAGCGAGCGTGGTGGGCTCCTAGCGTTGGGGAGGACGATTCGCGCGGAGCGAGAAGCCGCTCTCCTGGAAGAACGGCCGGTCCTCCTCTTGGACGCGGGCGACTTCTTTCAGGGCACGCTCGAGGGCGACCGTTCGCGCGGGGCCGTCGTCGTCGACTGGATGAACGAGCTCCGCTACGACGCGGTCACGGTCGGCAATCACGAGTTCGACTTCGGGATCGAGGTCATGAGTGAGCTGGGAGTGAAAGCGAAGTTCCCCTTCCTCGGCGCCAACATTCGCTCGGAGGCGACGGGGCAGGTGCCCTCTTGGCTCGGGACGCGCAAGGGCGATCCCCTCGACGGGAGCGCGCTGATCCGGCAAATGGGGGCGCTCCGCGTGGCCGTGATCGGGCTGACCACCAGTCAAATGAAGCGCCTGACCCGAGAGGGCGCCACGGACGGGTTGACCTTCCAGGAGGAGGCGAAAGCGCTTGAGCACGTCTTGGAGCGAGTTGGCGACGCCGACCTGCGGATCGTGTTGACCCACTGCGGCCTCGAGACCGATCGCGCGCTCGCCAAGCGCTTTCAGAGTCAGATCGACGTGATCGTGGGCGGGCACAGCCACACCCGGCTCGAGACCGGTGAGCACGTCGGGCGAGTGCTGATCGTGCAGGCCTGGAAGCAGTCGCGGGCCTTGGGGCGGGTCGAACTCCGCGTGACCGCTGCCCCTCGAGCAGGCGAGCGGCCCCGCGTCGAGGCCGTCGCGACTTTGATCGGAACCAACAGTGGCCTCGAGGCCGTCCTCGCGCCCCACCTGGCCCAGATCGGACCCGAGGCGAATCGAGTCGTGGCTGAGCTCGGCGAACGTGGGCTCTCGGCTTCGATTCCGCGTGGGGCCTCCTCTTCGCCGCTGGGCAACCTCGTCGCCGACGCGATCGGCTCGGCGGGAGAGGCTGACATTGCGTTTCACAATCGCTACGGGACCCGCGGGGACCTCCCCGCAGGAAAAGTCCTCTACCGACACCTCTACGAGGCGCTCCCGTTCCACAACCGGCTCGTGACCCTGACGTTGACCGGGGATCAGATCAAGAAGCTGGTCGCAGCGTCCCTCGACGGCTCGAGCACTCCGCTCGAAATCTCGGGCGCCTCGGTCGAGTTCAATCCGCAGAACCCGGTCGGCCAGCGCCTGCTCGGCGTCCGCGTCGGTTCGCGACCCCTCGACCCCGCTCGCAAGTATCGGGTCGCGACCCACGACTTCCTCGCCAACGGCGGCGACGGGCACGTCGGCTTTCGGTCCGCGACGGAGCGCGAGGACCACCAGCTGACCCTCCGCGAGGTGGTTGAGCGATACCTGAGCACTCGCGAGGGCTACGTGGCCCCCGACGACGAGCGCTGGGTCCGCCTGGCCTCCCCCCAGAACTCCGACGGACGTTGAGTTCGCCTCGGGCGAGGATCACCCCGCTGGCGCCGCCCGGTCCGGGCCGCAGGGCGCCTTGGCGCGCGTGGGTTCGTGCGGGCCTGATCGTGACCTGCCTCGTGACCGTTTCCCTCGCGCAGGAGCGAGACAAGGTCCCCGCTCCCTGGGCCGGTTGGAAGCCTGAGCGCTACCTCCCCCGACCGCCCCACCCCGACCCACCCGTCGGGCTGACTCGAGAGCCCGAAGGCGGCTTCCAATCCCAGCTCGCGGACCTCGCCGCGGCTGGGAGGTGGTCGACTTTCGCCGCCCAGCTCGTCGCGCGGGCCGAGAACCGGAGCCTTCAAGGTCGGGTTCTCGATCGGGTCGGCCGGCACCCGGTCGGCGTCGCTCCGGCCGCGATCGCCCAACTGCGTCGCTGGCCGGACGCACTCCGCGCTGCACGGGGAGAGGCTCGAGGTGAGGTTCAAGAGCTCCTGCGGGCTCCCCACGACCGGCGAGCGGCGCGGCTCGCGGTCCTGAACCGGTTTCCCTTCGCGCCCGAGTCAGGGTCCCTCGCGGCCCTCTTGGGCGACGAGGCTCTCGAGGGGGGGCGGGGCGAGGAGGCCGCAGCGTGGTGGCGTGTGGCGCGAGGGTTGGCTGCGACGCCCGCTCTCGCCAAGCGCGCCGA
>JAESQQ010000663.1 GCA_016765095.1 Planctomycetota bacterium
CAAGGACGCTGACGCCAAGGACGCTGACGCCAAGGACGCTGACGCCAAGGACGCTGACGCCAAGGACGCTGACGCCAAGGACGCTGACGCCAAGGACGGCGACTCCAAGGACGCCGACTCCAAGGACGCCGACTCCAAGGACGCTGACTCCAAGGACGCTGACTCCAAGGACGCCGACTCCAAGGGCGACGATCCGAAGAGTGACGATCCGAAGAGTGAGATCGGCGGCGGCGCCGACTCGTGAGCGAGGGCCTAGTCCTCCTCAGCACGGCGCCCACCGAAGACGAAGCTCGCAGCCTGGCCCAGGCCCTGGTCGAAGCCGGGTTGGCCGCCTGCGTGAACCTCGTTCCGGGCGTCCGCTCGATCTATCGCTGGAAGGGCAAGCTCTGCGAGGACGGCGAGGTCCTGCTCGTGATCAAGAGCACCGAGGCTCGGCGCGAGGCCCTGATCGAGCGCCTGGGCGCTCTCCACTCCTACGAATGCCCCGAGGCGATCGCGCTCCCGATCGTGGCCGGCTCCGCCGACTACTTGGAGTGGCTCCACACCACCACAGGAGGTGTCCTATGAGGCCTGCTTGGCTCCTCCTCGCCCCACTCCTCCTGGTCTGCACCCAGCAGCTCCAGGCCCAGTCGAGTCCAGCCCCTGACGCCAAGGGCAAGGAGCCCGAGTTCGGAGCGCAACACCGCCCGCTCGACGGCGAGGCGCTCCGGCGCGCAGCCTTCGATCCAGCACGCTTGCGCGCGCGCCGCCAGGCCCTCCTCGAAGGAATGCCCAAGAACGCGGTCGTCGTGATAGCCGCTCCCCGCCACACCTCAGGCGACTTGTTCTCCTACCGCGCCTCGCCAGACTTCCTCTACCTCAGCGGCCAAACGGCCCCGCGCCTCATGATGCTCCTCGCGCCTGGTGCGGACGTCCTGTTTGCGCCGCCGCGAGACCGTCGCCACGAGCTCTGGAACGGCCCCCGCCTCGCGGTCGGAACCGAGCTCGCCAAGGTCTCTGGGTTCGGCGAGGTCGTCCCCTATTCGAAGCGCAAGGAGCGAATCAAGGCCGCCCTCGAGCGGACCGGCGGCTCGCTCTATGTCCTTGGCGTCGCGCCCAAGGACCTCGGTCTCCCCGCCACGACCAAGCTGCGGACCCCAGCAGACCGAATTCACTTCCTCCGCCAGGTCAAAGACGCTCGCGAGCTGGCTCTCCTGCAGCGCGCCTGCGACATCACGGCGGCCTCGCTCAGCGAAGCGATCCAGAGCGTCCAGCCGGGACAGTTCGAATACGAGGTCGAGGCCGTGATCGAGTATCTGTTCCGTCGCTACGGCGCCCAGCGCCCGGGCTTCGCCTCGATCGTCGGCGCCGGCCCCAACAGCTGTGTCCTGCACTACTCTGCCAACTCGCGCCGCTTCAAGGCCGGCGAGCTGATCGTGATGGACGTCGGCGCGGAATACCACGGCTACACGGCCGACATTACGCGGACCGTTCCGACCTCTGGCAAGTTCTCAAAGCGCCAGCGCGAGGTCTACGAGATCGTGCTCCGAGCCCAGGATGCGGGAATCGCCGCCTGCAAGCCCGGCGCAAAGGTCCGCGACGTGCACGCTGCCGCGCGCAAGGTGATCGCCGACGCCGGCTACGGGAAGTATTTCCTGCACGGGACCAGCCACTGGCTCGGTCTCGACGTGCACGACGTCGGGAGCTACCGCCGCGTGCTCGCTCCGGGCATGGTCCTGACCGTCGAGCCTGGGATCTATATCGCCAAGGAGAGCCTCGGGATCCGGATCGAGGACGACATTCTGGTCACGGCGAAGGGCCCCGTCGTGCTCTCGGCAGGCGTTCCCCGCGATCCCGACGCGCTCGAGGCGCTGCTCGCGAAGCGAGGCGTGGGCAAGCGCCTGGTCAGCCCGCTCCCCAAGCGCAAGGCGCCGACCAAGCGGCCGCGCTTCTTCCGGCTCCGCTAAACCGGAGGCCACGATTCTGAGAGGTCGCCCACGAGGGGGATCTCACGACTCCCCTCCGCTAGGAAGGCGACCCCCGTCAGAATCGTGCTCCGCTTTACTAGGAAGAGTTGGGTGTCGAGAGCCCCTAGCTGGGCCGTAGGCCGCAGAATCGCGAACTTGCGCCTAGCGGCGAACGGACCATTTGTCCCGCGCTGACTTGTTTGCCGGCGGCGGTTCTCCCCAGGCCACGTTGAGGAGGGGCGCGCGCTGAGCTACCGTGCGCCCTCCACCAGCGGAAGGACCCCCTCGTGACTGCGACCCTGAGCTTCGTCAACACCCCCAGCCAAGCCCTCCGCGGCAAGCAACACGCCGTCCTGATCGCCTCCCAGCGCGCCCTCAAGGCGGGCGTTTGGAAGGAAGTGTTCACGGGGGATTGGACGAAGGTCCTCCCCAAGCTGATCAAGGACACCACGCCCGGTCGCCTGGGCTCGGTCGCGACGACCTACACCGGCGGCGAGTCACCCCGCCAGGTGAGCTTGGTCGTGCTCCCAAACACTCTCTCTCGCCACCTCTCCGCGTCGCGGGCGATCGCGGTCGAAGCCTGCGCGCGCAAGCTCTCGTTGGGGAGCGCGAGCAAGGTCGGGGTCGTGCTCTGCCTCGACAAGGCGGAGCACTACCTGGCCGCGGCGAACGCCGTCGGTCGCGCCTTCCCTCTCTATCACCGCAAGAGCAGCCCGAGCAAGAAAGTCGCGATCAGCGTGGCTGCGGTCAACACCAAGGGTGCTGCGATCAAGGCCGGCCCGGCCGTCGGGATCACCGTCGAGGCCACGCGCTGGGCCGCGAGCCTGGTCGACATGCCCGCGAGCGAGCTCGACGCAGAGGGCTTCGTGAGGGAGACCAAGAAGGCCTTGCGGGGGATCAAGGGCGTCAAGATCACCGCGATCGTCGGGCCCGCGCTCCTCAAGGCAGGCTGCGGCGGGATCCACGGCGTGGGTCGCGCAGCCAAATCAGCCCCACGCCTCATGATCTGCGAAGTGGGCCCCAAACGCGCCAAGCGGACGGTCGCGCTCGTCGGCAAGGGCGTCGTCTACGACACCGGCGGGCTGAACATTAAGACCGGCGCTGGGATGTATGGCATGAAGTGCGACATGGGCGGCGGCGCGGCCGCGATCGGCGCGTTTCGGGTTCTCGCCCAGCAGTCCCCCAAGGACCGGATCTACTGTCTAGTCCCGCTGGCCGAGAACGCCGTCAGCGAGAACAGCTATCGCCCCGACGACGTGCTCGACATGCACTCGGGCAAGACCGTCGAGATCAACAACACCGACGCGGAGGGTCGCCTCCTCCTCGGCGACGCCGTGAGCTACGCCGCGCGCAAGCTGAAGGCCGACGTCGTGATCGACGCTGCGACCCTGACCGGCGCGCAGCTCCTCGCGACGGGCAAGCGCCACGCGGGCGTGGTCAGCAACCGGGCCGGGCTCGAGGC
>JAESQQ010000060.1 GCA_016765095.1 Planctomycetota bacterium
CTCGCGAGTTCGGATCGCATGAGTCGGCGTTTGGCGAGTTCGGGTCGCGCAATTAAGCGATGCGCTACAGCAGGGCGAGCTTGTCCGAAGGCGGTTTCGTTGCTCGCGCGTGCGCCGGAGTCGAGTCGCGTTAGGTCGGCTTCGCGTTACCGGTGGAGGTTTCGCGACAGCCTCCCGTGCCCGTCCGTGCCCGTACGGGCACGGGCACGACTGCGTAGGCCAAGGGAGGCTCTTCGGCGATGGCTGGAGGGGTCGGCGCGCGTTTTCGAACAGAGCCTAGAGCCGCTCGACGGCGTCGATCACGAATTGAATCTCCTCCTCGCGCAGAAGGGGGCTGATCGGGAGCGAGATCTCTCGGGCCGCTAGGTCCTCAGCGCGCGAGAGCTGGCCCCAGATCAAGAAGCCCTCGACGGAGTTCATGGCGGCCTGACTTGGGATCAGGGTCGGGTAGTGGACGTTCACCTGGACGCCAGCTGCCTTGAGCGCGCTCAGAGAGGCGTCACGTTCTCCTGCGGGAGAGAGCACGGGATAGAGGTGCCAGACTGAGTCCGAGTTGGCCGGGCGAGGGACGGGGATCAGGCGCGTCAGACCCTCGCTGTATTGCTTGGCGATCGCGCGCCGAGCAGCGGTCCATGCGTCGAGGCGCGGGAGGAAGGCCGAGCGGAGGATCGCAGCCTGGAGTTCGTCCAGTCGACTGTTGAGGCCGAGCTCGACGTGTTCGTATCGGGCGCCCTGGCCGTAGTGGCGCAGGCGGCGGCAGCGGTCGGCGAGCGCGGCGTCGTCGGTCAGGACCGCGCCCGCGTCGCCTAGGGCACCGAGGTTCTTGGTCGGATAGAAGCTCAAGGTGGCCAGGTCGCCGACGCCACCCGCGGGTTCCCCGTGGCTCGCGGCTCCAATCGACTGAGCGCAGTCCTCGACGAGCTTGATTCCGTGACGGTCCTTGAGGGCCTGTAGCTCGACCCGATCCAGGACGTGTCCATAGAGGTTCACGGTCACCGCGTAGCGAATCTCAGAGTGCTCAGAGAGGCAGCGCTCGGCGAGCTCGAGATCCAGGAGGCCGGCGGCGTCGACGTCACAGAACACAGGAACGCCGCCTGCTCTGACGATCGCGAGGGTCGTGGCGAAGGCGCTCAGCGGCGTGGTTAGGACGCGGTCGCCTGGCTGGATCCCAAGGGCGCGGAGGGCGAGCTCGATCGCGTCCAGGCCGCTCGCGCAGCCGACCGCGTGCTGCCGTCCTTCGTGCGCGGCCAGCTCACCCTCAAAGCCCGCAACCTCCTCGCCGAGGATGTACCAGCCCGACGCACCGACTCGAGCGACAGCCGCCAACACATCCGCTTGGATCAGCTCCCACTGGCGGCCGAAGGGGTTGGCCTTGATCGTCATGAATGTCTCGAGTCCCTCGCGTGGCACAACGTTTCGGGGTGCTTCAGACTTGGACGCCGTCCCGGGAGAGGTCGCGAGCGAGGATGTGGGTCACGCGGCCGAGCTTGTAGCCTAGCTTCTCCCAGGTGTGAACGACCGCGCCGCTCGTCGCCTGGGTGTTGACGTAGACGGTCTCGGCCCCCTGCTCCGCGAGAGCATGTGTCAGTTCGGAGACGAGCTTCTCGTGCCAGCCGCGATTCGTCGCGCGTGAGACCGCCGAGAGCAGGATCTTCCCGAACATCTTCCCGAGCCGCTCAGTCAGGTCTCTATGCAGGCGACCCGCCATGAACGAGTCGGCAGGGAGGCCAGGTTGGTCTGGAACCACGACGAGGTCTGCAAACCCTCGCACGCAGTTCTCGACGTACGTGGCCAGGTAGTCGTCGGCGACTTCGTCTGGGTAGCGCACGTCCGCGTGGAAGCGGTCGTAGGGATTGCGCATTTCGATCGCTACCCGGCGGAGATTCGGGATGTCGTCCTCGGTCGCGAGGCGAGAGCCATAGCGGGGTCCGAGGAAGGGCGCCAGCTGATCGTGTCGGTAGTGGAGGCGAGTCTCGATCAACCTGAAGCCAGCGTGTCCGCTCAGAGCCTGGAGCCAGAGCGAGTCTTCGGCGGGGACCTCTGCGAAGAGGGTCTCGGTTCCCTCTCCGCTCAATCGCTCGAGGAGGCTTCGCAAGGGTGCGGCCAGGTCCGCGAACTCGCACTCAAAGAGCGGAGCCAGGAGCTGAACGGTCGGACGCTGAAAGTAGGTGCTCTCCCAGGCTTTCTGAGCGAAGTGGATCCGACAAGAGCCGCTCGGAGTTCGCGCTTCGTGAGACTCGCAAGAGTGCAGTCCCTCCAGGACGATTTGGAGCAGGGTCTCGGCGGACACCCCCCGGTCGACCGCGAAGGGGCTGTAGCGGGTGAGGATGTCTCCTCGCGATCCGGGGCTCACAGCGCCCTGCTCCTCTCTTGGGCCCAGAGTGCCCACAAGTGGGTGAATGGTAACCTGCCGCCTGTCCTGCGCTGGACGTCGGGTCGTCAGCGCGCCGCAAATCGTCGTCGCTGGCGAGGCGAGGAGGCTCCGGCAGTGCAGCGTATTGTGACCCGACCAGAAACGAAGCAGCGGCGGCTAGGGCGAGCCATGGCCCGGCCTCAATCTCCCGTCTAGCCCGGTCGAGCCGATCGAGGACTCAACCCTGATCCCACCCCTTCTCAACCTGGCTGTGCCTGAGCTCGCCCTCGCGACGATCGACGTCGGCGCTGTTGCCTATCGGCTCCTGGGTGAGACCTCTCCCCTGGTCTACCGTCTCTGCGGCGGACTCTGCCTGGCCCTCCTCCTCCTGAGCGCGCTCGGCCCCCGCTTGCGGGAGGGGCGGCTGCGGAGCGTCCTCGGCCATCCCCTGACCTTCGCCCTGAGCATCTTCGCGACGCTCCTCAGCTATCGCTGGCCGAGCTTCGCCTGCGAAGAGCTGAGCCACGACGAGAGCCTTCACGTCACGATCGGAATCGCGCTCGCGCGGGATCCCCTCCCGTGGCGCGCCGTAGACGGAGCCTCCGCAGGCTGTCTCGTTCACTACCCCCTGACGCTCGCGAACTGGCTCGGACTCGAGCCGACCTACGGGACCGCGCGATTCCTCGGCCTGCTCATGATCGGGTTCGCCTTGATCCTCCTCTGGCGCACGATCCGGGTCCTGGCCCAAGACGAGTGCCTCGCTCGCCTAGTCGTCGTCCCCGCGACCGCCGCCTTCGCCTTCGCGGTGGCCAATGACTACCTCGCCTACAACAGCGAACAACCGCTCAACCTCATCCTGGCAGCGGCCCTGTTCCTCCTCGTGCGGAGCTGGGGCGCGGCGGAAGGTCGCTGGCGCTTTCTCTTGGCTCTGGGCCTCTGCCTAGGCGCGATTCCCCTCACCAAGACTCAGGGAGCTCCCGCCGGCCTCGTCCTGGCGCTCTCGGCCTACGCCATGATCTGGCTCCGGGAGCGGGAGCGACGGGCACGCCTGATTCAGTCCTGCGTCCTGACACTCGGCGGACTCCTCCCCCTGATCGCCACGCTTGCGGTCTTGGCCTCCGTTGACCTGGTGGAGTTCTTTCTCCGTTCGACTTTCGTGGACGCCGCGTCCTATTCGGAGTTGATGGCAGGTCGCAGCGTCGCCCGTCGTGTTCGCGACTTGGGGAGCTTCGTCTTCCTCGATAGCGGTGCTAAGGATCTAGGCGTGTTCACCCGCGCGCTCGTCCTTCCCGCTGGGGTCCTCGGCGGCGCGTTCCTGATCGGCCGAATCCGGCGCGCCTGGAGCCAGGAGACGCTCTGGCAGGCGATCACGGGCTTCGCCTTCCTGGGCGCGACGATCTTTGGGGTTCTCTACCCAGGCACTCGCTTCCCCCACTATCTCCTCCTTCTTCTCCCGCCCCTCACGCTCTGCCTAGGACTCACACTGGCGACCGCGTGGCGCAGTCGAAGACACCGACTCGTGCTCGGACTGGCCCTCGGCCTGGCACTGAATGTGGTCGGCTTCCGACCCTTTATGGCGCCGCTTCGACAAACCGAGGCTCGTTTCGCTGGGCCCGCGCACGTCGCGCTCTCCGTCGCACCCTACCTCCGGGAGGCGGATTGGCTCGCCACTTGGGGATTGGACCTCCGCTATTGCGTGCAGACCCGGCGCCCGTTCCATGCGCGGATGCCCTTTCCCTTTCGCTTCGCTCCCCACGTCGAGCAGCGTGACTTCTGGCTCGAGGACTACCTGCAGCGCTGGGAGGTGACTCAGCCGCCGTGTCTCGTTGCGACGAGTGCGTCTGCGTGGCGGCTGGAATACGTCGAGCCTGTTCGCAAGTATGTCCTCGAGCACTACAAGCTCGTCGACGCCTTCGTCGACAGGGTCTACCGACGCCCGGTGCGGATCTTCGTTAGGCGCGAGCGAATCGAGGAACTCCTGGGTCCGGGCGAGGCCGGGCCGCGGCTGGGGACCCCTTGGGTGCCGACCTGCGCCCGCGAACTCAAGCCGCCGCGCCGGCTCTACAGGACCTTGGTCGACTTCGATTCGCCCCTCCCTGACGGAAAGGACCTCCAGGCTGGCACGGACCTCGAATGGGGCCTGATCCGAGGCGAGTCGACCGCCCACGGGGCCCTCGGCCTGACCGCCGGGTCGCGCGTCTTTTCCTTCTTGGCTCGGACGGTCGCAGACGACGATCCGACCCTCGGCCAGGAGCGACCGCCCCTCGAAGGGACGCTTCGGCTCCGGCTGCGTCGAAACGGTCAGGTGGTCGCGAGCGAGAGCGCAGCGATCGGATCGACGAGTCGGCCCTGTCAGATCCGACTCCAGGTCCCCGCGACAGGCGACTACGAGCTAGAGGCCACAGTCGAGCTCCCGCGCTCTGGGGGAGTCGCCCTCGCCCTGCTCAGGTGGTCCTGAGACGCGCAGCTCGAGGAACTCCTCGTAGTCGCGAACGTAGTCGTCGGGGTCGTAGGAATGGCTCGCGAAGACGACGAGGAGTGCGTCGGCGGAGTGCTTGTATTGCGTGGCCCAGATTCGCGGTGGGACGTAGAGACCGACCCCCCCTGAGTCGAGTTCGTATTCAAGCCGAGCGCTTCCGTCGTCGACCACGATCGAGCAGCTGCCCTTCATGCAGAACAGCGCTTGCTCACACACCTTGTGGGCGTGCTCACCGCGCACGTGCTCGCCCACGGGGACGTCGAACACGAAGAACACACGTTCGACTCGGAAGGGAAGGTGCTCCCCGAGCTCCGCGATCACGAGGCCGCCCCGGAGATCGTCGATCTGGGGGAGCTTGAGCCTCCGCACTCCACCGAGCTGATTCGGAGCCGCCACTTGAGAGTCCGTCTCCTTAACGAGCTGGGCCGCAGCGCGGGCCGAGTCGACGTAGCCCTCGATTCGAGCTGGGTTGCCGGACACGATCGCGTTGGCGGGGACGTCACGAGTCACCACGGCGCCCGGCTTGACGAGCGCGTGACGGCCTATCGTGAGTCCACCCACGACAAGTGCGCCGGCGCCGACCCGGACCTCCTCGTGGAGGTGGCCACCGAGCACGCTGGCTCCTGCGCCTAGCTGGCAGCCGGCTTCCACGATCGCGCCGGGCCCCACCTGGGCGCCTGCCCCCAGGACGACCCCTCGCCCGAGGACCGCGTCCTTGCCGACGTGGGCAGCCACTTCGAGCCGGCAGCCCTCTCCGAGGACGACGCTCTCAGCGACATGGGCGAATGCCTCGAGCTCGACGCCCTGGCCGACCTCCTTGGCCTGACAGAGAGCGAGAGGGTGAATGGTCATGAGTCGTCCTCGCTGAGGCTCGGGGTCAAGTCTTCGCCACCTGCCAAGCCACCTGCGGAGAAGTGCTCGCGAGAGAGTTCCAGGCTGAGGGGACGGCCCTTGGTGTTCTCGAAGGTCCGCCAAATGTAGGAGCCCAGGATTCCCAAGCAGAGCACGTTGAGGGAGGTCGAGGCGAGGATTGTCAGCATCAGGGGCACGTATCCCTTGACCTCGATCAGCGAGAACCACCAGGACACGAAGACCACGATCGAGAGCCCCAGCGAGGCCAGCAAGCCTAGCGTCCCCACCGCGAGCAGGAGGTTGATCGGGAGGTCCGAAAAGCCGAACGCGCTGTTGAGCATGTAGCGCAGCTTGCGAGGCAGGGTCCAGGCGCTCTTTCCGTGCTCCCGCGCGCGTCGGTCGTAGGAGACGAGCTTGCGCCGATAGCCCACCCAGCAGAGCTGGCCGACCAGGGAGCTGTTCGCTTCGCTGAGCCCGACCAAGACGTCGCGAACTTCGCTCCGACAAGCGAAGACGTCGACGCCGCCGCTCGGCATTTCGGCCTGGATCAGGCGGCTGTAGAGCCCCCAGTAAATGCTCGACGCGAGCCGAGAGAGGAAGGGGTCGGCGCGGGAGGCGCGGACCCCCAGGACCACGTCGACGGGCTCACTAGCGAGGGTCTGGAAAAACTCGACGACGAGGGAGGGGGGCTCTTGGCAATCCGCCGCCATGACGGCGATCCGCGCGCCGGACGCGATCGACATCCCGCGTCGGATCGCGGCGAACGAGCCGAAGTTTCGAGCATGTCGCACCAGGACAACGACGTAAGGAGGAGCGGTTTCGCTGAAGGTCGAGCGGAGCAGCTCGTAGGAGGCGTCGGGGCTCCCGTCGACAACGAACACGACCTCGAGGGGAGCGCTCAGGCTCCCGGCGATTCCGCTCAACTCCTCCAAGAGGGTCGGAATGTTCTCCTCGTTGCGATAGACGGGGATCACGAGGGAGTTGGTGGGAGGGATCACTCCGTCTTAGGCTAGCTCTTTTCGAGCCGACTTCGAGACGGGCTAGACGGGGATTCGTGACCGAAGAGGCCGCCACTGGGAGGAGACGAGGAGCAGGAAGGTAGAGGTCGCAACCCCGC
Source organism: Planctomycetota bacterium (assembly GCA_016765095.1). Lineage (GTDB taxonomy): Bacteria > Planctomycetota > J058 > J058 > J058 > NORP233. The sequence goes on from JAESQQ010000060.1 coordinate 6,802, forward strand.
AGGAAGGTGGAGGTCGCGAGCACGCGACGAGATCCCCGAGGCCCGGCGCGCCTCGTGTCGCCGGCTAGGCCAGCGCTGGGCTAGACTACGGAAGCAGGAGCCACCCATGCCCAGAATCTCGGCGCCTCTCTTAGCGATCTTCCTCTTCCTCAGCGTCGGCCAAGCCTGGGCGGCAGACGAGTGGGGAACAGATCTCAAGCGAATCGAAGCGGAAGCGCAGCGGAGGCGGGTTCCGATCCTGCTCCTGATCACCGGCAGCGACTGGTGCCCCTACTGCATGTGGATCAAGAAGGCGATCTTCGCCACGCCCGAGTTCAAGCGGTGGAGCAAGGGTGTCGTGCGCCTGATCGCCGACTTCCCTCGCAAGACGAAGTTGCCCAAGAAGCTCAGTCTCCAGAACACGACCCTCCAGAAGCGCTACAAGACGAAGAGCTATCCGACCCTCCTCCTCCTCGACTACAAGGGCGCTCTCCTGGGGGACGTCAAATACGTCAAGCAGGACAACAAGACGAAGTGGCTGGCGCGAGCCAACGCCCTGATCGAGGCCAGGTTCAACCCGCGCACGGGCTTGGCCTTGGCCCCCGGCGCCAAGCCGGTCAAGCGGCGAGCCGCCCCTGAGCCGATCAAGGCTCCGCCCCCCAGCAAGCCCAAGAAGGACGCTCGGGCCGCCACCGGCAAGACCTGGTTCGTGAAGGCACCCGAGGCCCTCGATGAGGCGGGGCGGACCAAACGCAAGGTCCTGGCCCTATTCACCTGCAGCGACCGGGGCGCTGCGAGCAAGTCCCTCCAGACCGTGCTCGAGAGCGACGCCTTCAAGTCCTGGGCGGACAAGGAGCTGATCCTCCTCGAGATCGACTTCCCAGTCCGCAAGCGACAGAGCCCTCGCCTCAAGCTGCAGAACGTCAAGCTCAAGCAGGAATACCACGTCGGACGATTGCCCGAGGTCGTGTTCCTCAGCGCCGACGGGAAGGTGATCGCTCGCGTCTCCAAGAAGACCAAGCTCGAGCCCGGGGAGTGGGTCAAGGCCGCGAAGGCCTCCCTCAAGGGCCGCTAGCAAGAAGAGGAGAGGCGCGGGGGAGGCTTCAGAGAGGCCGCTAGTGCTGCCCACCACAAGTTGCGGTACACCCCATTGCTTTCGTAGGGGAGGGGTTTACAGCTCCTGAGGTAACAATGGACAAGTGCGCGAGAGGCGTCGGGAAGGCTCCTGAGAGGCCTGGTCGGCGCGGCCTCGGGGCGGGCGGGGGTAAACCCCGCCCCTACATTCACCTGTA
>JAESQQ010000664.1 GCA_016765095.1 Planctomycetota bacterium
CTTGGATTCAGGAGCGGCTGATGCGAGCTCGCGCACACGAACGCGATGCTCCTCAATGACGACGATGGCGCCGCCTTCGAGGACCTGATGCACGAGGTCCTCGCCGGAAAGTGGGGGCGCTGCCGCTTCGGGGCTCGGGGGTATGCTCGCGAGCCGGAGGCGTTGATGTACGACAGCGAGATCGCGGCGTTGGAGCCGAGCAGCGCCGCGGTCGACGCGAACGCGAAACCAAGGGCGGGCCCCAAGCAGCTGGCAAGCGCGAGACACGACGACGGCTGGATCGCTACGAAAGCGTCGTTGAGCAGGTCCGCCGGAAGATCGAGGTCCTGACGGAGCTTGGCTACATAGACCGCCACGGCGAGATCACCCGCCAGGGTCGGTTCGCGATGCAAGTCTTTGGTCATGAACTCGAGCTGAGCGAGATCATTTACTCGCGCGCCTTGGAAGGCCTGAGCCCTGAACAAGTCGCCGTCGTCGCGGCCGCGATCGTGTTCGAGAGTCGCTCGAAGGTGTTCTACGGCGGACCCGAACCGCAGCGCCTGGTCGGGAAGCAGGCCCACCGCTTGGCCGGCAAGGCGATCCACGGGCTGATCCGGCTCGAGGAAATGCGGGGAGTCAAGCAGATCAGCAAGCCACTCGACTGGAGCCTCTCGGGCGCGGTCTGGGCTTGGGTAGGCGGGGCTGATTTCTCAGAGCTTCGAGAAATGAGCGACGCCAGCGACGGCGACGTCGTGCGGTCGCTGCGCCAAACGATCCAAGTCTTGAGACTCGGCGCCGGACCGCTCAAGAACCTCGGCGACTACCGCCTGGCCGAGACCTTTCGAACTGCTCAAGGCCTCCTCAAGCGGGACCTTGTCGACGCCGAGGTGCAGCTTCGCCGAGCCGCCGAGCTCGAGCGACTCGAGCTGAGTGAAGTCGATCCCGAGGGAGACGTCGATCCCGAGGGAGAGGGGGACGAGGACCCCAACGAGGTCAGCGCGGACCACCTGGGAGCCCTCCCGCCAAACCCCGTCGGCGTTCCGGTGCCTCAGGAGGCGCCGGAGCCAGGAGAAGCTCCCAAAGACGATCCGGAGGAGGATTCGTTCTCGGCGGGGCTCCTCTAACACCCCAGCCTAGAAGCGGTCTCGGGCGGGGGCGAGGAGTCCACGGCCCCCTGAGAAGGACGCGCCATCGACCTGGTGGCTAGCCCCACCGCGAGTAGACTGGCGCCCGAGAGCGGATCCAGTGCGGGTCCCCGGTGGCCGATGCCCGAGACCAACACCTATCCAGACGGTCGCAGACCTCCCTCTCGGGTGCCCAAGGCCGAGCGGATCCTGAACCTGATCTCGGCGCTCCTCCACGCCGACCAGCCCATTCCCGTCGCCGAGATCCTGGGGAAGGTCACCGGCTACGACGACGCCGCGACCCGCGATTCCCTCATGCGCCGCTTCGAGCGCGACAAGAAAGTGCTCCGCGACATTGGGATTCCAATCGAGCACGCCACGGCCGGGACCTTCGGCCAAGAGGGCTACTCGATCCCTCGAAACGCCTACTTCCTCGACGAGCTCGTCCTCCCGCCCGAGTCGAGCCAGCTCCTAAGAACCCTCTTCGCCTGGGCTCACGCCGAGGGCGGCGAACTCAGCGCCGACCTCCGCTCGGCCCTGATCAAGCTCGGGTTCCTCGTGACCACGGCCCCTGACGACTTTGGTCCCGCCGCCAACCCCGAGCCGCTCGATCCTGCGCCCAAGGGCCAAGGCAGCGCTGCGGGGGTCAACCTCAAGCGGCTCTCGGAGGCCGTCCTGTTTCGAAAGCAGGTCTCCTTCCGCTACCACTCGCTCGGCCGCGACGACGAATACGCGGTGACGGTCAGTCCCTACGGTCTCGGCTTCGACGGCCAAGCCTGGGGTCTCGGCGCTTGGTATCTGATTGGCCGGAGCCACCGGGCTGACGACTTGCGGGTGTTCAAGGTTCGTCGGATTCGAGGAACCGTCGAGCTGGTCGGCAAGGCCGAGGCCTTCGAGCGGCCCGAGGGGTTTCGGACGCGCGAGCACCTCGGCAAGTCTCGCTGGGAGTTCAAGGACCTCGACCCAGCGCTGGCTGGAGATTCGAGCCCACCCCCCTACCAGGCGGTGGTCGGCTTCGAAGACGCCGTCGTGAGCGAAGTCCGCGTCAAGGCGCCTGGCGCGAAGCCCACCGAGCGCCCAGCCACGGGACGAGCAGGGTTCACTTACCTCGCGTTCGACGTCCAGCAGGAGCGACCCCTGCTCCGATTCCTGCTTCGCTTTGTCCCGCGACTGCACGTTCAGGAGCCCGCCGCCCTCGACGACGCGTTGCGGACCATGGCCCGCGAGGTGCTCGAGCGGTACGTGGAAGAGGGGGTGGTATGAGTAATCCCGTCCCTCGTCTGCGCCGGCTGCTCTCGATCATTCCCATGATTCAGCAGCGTGGCTCCGTCTCCCTGAGTGAACTCCAAGAGACGCTCGGCGTTAGCCGCCGGGAGCTCCAGGGCGACTTGAACGCGATCATGCTCTGCGGCGTTCCGCCCTACTTGCCCAACGACTACATCTCGGTGTTTGTCGACGACGACAAGGTCACGATCGATTACGCCGAGCACTTCAGCCGGCCGGCTCGGCTGACTTTGTCGGAGGCGCTCGCCCTTCGGCTCGCGATTTCGCGGCTCCAAGTCCCCGAGAACGGCCCGCTCTACGAGGCCTCCCAAGAGCTCCTGACGGCCCTCGACCGCGTGATGCTCGGCGAGAACTTCGCGAGTCTGGCGGGGACGATCGAGGGGCGCGAAGCCGAGCAGGTCAGCCCCAAGCTCGCGAACATTGACCGAGCAGTCGAAGACCAACTCCTGCTCAAGTTCACCTACTACTCGCCCTCGAGCGAGCGGGTGACGCCACGCCAAGTCCGTCCCTACGGCCGCGGCGATCGCGGCGGGAACCAATACCTGATCGCCTACTGCGAAGAGCGCCAAGACGTGCGCACTTTCCGCGTCGACCGAATCTCCGAGCTAGAACTCGATACAAATGGAGAGCCCTTCCTGCTCCCCCTTCAGTTCGATCTCGCCGCTCACTTGAGTCGGATCGGACCCAAGCCTGGCGAAGGCACCCACCTCCGCCTCCGCCTCAACGAGGCGATCGTCCGGTTCGAGACCGAAGACCTCGACGAGTCGACCCTCGAGCACCTCCCCAACGGCGACGTCGTCGTCTCGCGGGACTGCGGTTCGGTCGAGTGGGCCGTCAGCGACTGCCTCCACCGAGGCGAGCACGCCGAGATCCTCGAGCCTCCAGAGGCCCGCGCGAACCTCCGCAGCCGCCTCGAAGCGTTCCTAGCGAGCTAGGAAGAACACGGAATATCAACAAGGGAATATCAACGACAACAGGGAATGAACTCGCGTGGGGTGAGCGCAGAACTCGCCGCCTTTCGTTCCCATTCCCGTTTTTATTCCCTGTTGATATTCCGTGTTGAAAAACACTCTCACCTCTTAACCGACTCCTCCAACCGGGCCTTGGCGGCTGCCCCAGTCAGGAACTCGGCGGTCCCTGGGCCCGTTCGGTCCAGGAGCGAGACGACCCGAAGCCGCTGGCCGGGGTAGCCCGTCTTGGGGTTGGGGCTCGGGTGGCGTGCCATGTAGAGCACGAGGCGCGCGAGATCGTTGGCGGGCATTGTTTGTCGGCCCATGACAGCCACGACGCCGGGGACTTGGGGATCTCTCGCGCCGGCGGAGAACTTGAGCTGGGAGTCGTAGGCGCGGTAGACGAGCTCGGTGCACACGATTCGATCGTCGGTCGCGAAGTCGAAGTCGAAGTCGTAGGGGCGACCCAGGAAGAGCAGCGCGCGGCGAATCGCGCTCGCGACCTCCGCCTCGGCGAGTTCGGGGCGGAACACGACCACGTAGTCCTTCTGAACGGCGCGCTCGAGGGAGTTGAACACCACCCCCTCCGAGATCGCCTCGATCACGCGGGCCGGGTCGCCCTCGATCGACTTGGCGTATTCGGGCAGGGCTGCGCGGACGACGGGGTCGTCGGAGAGGGGCGTCCCGTCCGCGAGCTTGAGCCGCGTCCAGTCCTTCGTCGGGCCGAGGTAGATCAGGGCGTGGGGCCAGAATCCGGGCAGGAACGCGTTAGAGAGGTAGAGCTCTTGGCGGACCAGGATCACGTCACCTGGGCGCAGGCTGGACTCGAGCGCGGCGAGTTGAGCCGTGCTGACGGCCGGATCGGGGTGTCGGATGCGTGTGTCGCCTAGGAACTCGGCGACCGACTTGACCAGTCCGTAGAAGGGGACCTTGACCGTGTCTTTGATCCGCGCGTCCCAGAGCTCCTTGAAGGCGGTGAAGCTGTCGAAGTGCTTCTCCTTGCCCAGGGAGCGGAGCCGCTCAAGGCGCGAGGTCGTGACCGCCAGCTCGCTCCTGAGCGCGTCGTCCGTGCTCCCGGAGCGCTGCTTGTTCCAGGCTTGGTCCAGGTCGCTAAAGCAGCCGCGGAGGCTGAAGTCGAGGCGCAGGGAAAGCAGAGTCCTGATCCCGCCCGAGAGCGTCGGGATCCCGAGTTTGCCGCCGACCCCTTGAAGCGGCGCCGGCGTGTCGAGGGCCCGGTAGAGCGAGTTGCGACTCCACCAGTCTTTCTTCCAGATCTTGAGCTTCGTGCGTCCGCCAACGACGACGTCGAGAAACCAGTCGAGGTAGACCTCGTGGATCAGGCGCGCGTGATAAGCGACCGTCAGCGCCTCTCGCTGGCGCTTGAAGGAGGAGTCCTCGGCCGCGACTCGCCAGCGGGCGAGGGTGTTGAGCACACGATTGATCGCGAAGGTCGCTCGATACTGCGCAGTCCGAGCGAACTCCGCCTCGGACGGCCAGAGGAGCGGGGGCTCGTCGCCCTTGGCCCGCGCCTGGAGCGTGGCCGCCAGCAGCTCCAGACGTCGGCAATCCAAGGCGAGCCCGTCTTGCAACCGGCAGAGCTTGCCCAGGTCGCGTTGGAGCGCGGCCACGAGGTCTTCCTCAGCCTCGTTGGCATACCAGCGCGCGCTCCGCTTCCACTCGTAGTCCTCGCAGACGGCCTCCAACAGCGCCTCAGCGCTCAAGGGGGCCCCCCCGAGAGGAATCTTGACGTCTAGGCGGAGCTCGTCTGCCTCGAGGGAGACCTCGGGCTCGCCCTCGGTGACGACGCTCACGTGGGCGGCGTAGAGGTCGAAGGGGGAGTCGCCGTAGGCCCGACGCAGCTCAGCGAGCTGTTCGAGGGCGAGGTCCTCGCCTTCGTCCCCCGCCGGCAGAAAGACGGTCACCTTGAAGGGCAGGTGCCAGCCGTCCCGGGCGAAAGCTGCCAAGGCTTTGGTCTCGGCCAGAACCGCTGGGCTCTGGGTCTTGGATAAGGGGGCTGCGCAGCCGGTTAGCAGCAGAAGGAGGAGGAGGGTGACTCTCATGTGAGGAGAATCTACACCGGGGCGCGGGTCAGGGTCGGGGATTGGCCTCCCTCAAGACTCGCTGGAGGGTCGCCAGCCGGGCGCCCGCGAAGCGTGGCAGGCTTCGCCAGCTTGGAGCGCCGGGCGGGAGCGACGCGAAGAGCTGGCGATAGCGAGCTGCGACCGAGGCGATTCCGTAGCGCGTGGTGACCTGGACCGGCCCTACGAGGGAGAGGCGCTCGCGGAGGGCTGCGCTCGCGAGGACCGCTCGGAGGCCAGCCGCGAGGGCTTTGGGCTCCTCGGGCGTTACGAGAACCCCCGCAGCACACTCACACCAAGGGACTCGGCCC
>JAESQQ010000061.1 GCA_016765095.1 Planctomycetota bacterium
CTCGCCCGAACCCTCGTGGAGGAGACCCTCGGCCTCGCGCTCGCGACGGCCGACCGCCGCGAGGCAGTCTGGTTCCTGATCTCGAGCGTGATCTGGGCCGACGCGGAGGCCGCCGCCGGCACGAGCCAGGTCTCGCTGGCGCTCCCCAAAGACGTGCCCGGCAAGGGCCCTGAGGGCTACGACCTCGCCCAGCTCACGAACTGGCTCGAGGGAGAAGTCAACGGATTGACCCAGGCCTTCGACGAGCGAAACGGAAACACGCACGTCCACGACGAGTTCGTCCGCGTGCGTGCGGAGGCTCGCGAGCTGGCTCTGGTCAAGTAGCTCGAGCGTCGTGAAGCTCCTAGTTCGTCGGGGTCGACAGCAGCGCTGCCCTTACTGTCACGGCGGGTTCGAGGACGAGCCAATCCAGACCTGCACCGGCTGCTCGACTCAATACCACCTCGACTGCGCCGAGGAATGCGTGATCCTTGGCTGCAAAGGCGAGCTCCTCGAGGGAGTCCTCGTCGACGAGCCCCCAGCTCCGATCACGATTCGAATCCGCCCAGCGACGCGACAGGCTCGCCCGACGGCGCTCACGAACATTGACGTCTCGGGACACCAGGGTCACGCAGGGCGAGTTGGAGCGGCTGGCGCCGGCGCGACTGGGTCGTCGAGCAATGGAGGCGCCGGCCAGGGCGGCAACGAGCCCGCCAACGGCCAGAGGGGCGGGACGATCACGGTTCGCCTCGACCAGCCCACGCCAGGCCAGGTTCGACTCAGCGGCTTTAGGTCCCGCGACGACGAGGCCCCTGCCGAGTTCAGTGAAGTCCTCGACCTCGGTCAGACGGGGGACATCGACCTCCGTTCGCGAGGAGGCGCTGGCGGAGCGGGCGGGCAGGGAGGAGACGGCGGGGCCGGAGCCGACGGCTCAGCCGGCGCGGACGCCACTCGCTACACGAGCGGGACCCGCGGGCGCCGCGGAGGAAACGGGGGCCGAGGAGGCCGAGGGACCCGAGGCGGAGGCGGGGCCCAGGGTGGTCAGATCACCGTCGAAGTCGACCCCGAGGACACCCACCTCCTGTTGCTCGTCGACGTCGACGTCAGCGGCGGCCGTGGCGGGGACCCAGGCGCCAACGGAAGCGGTGGTCGAGCGGGACGGGGAGGGCAGGGGGGAGAGCCCCACTCCTGGACCGAGACCCAGTCCTACACCGACGGGTACGGGACTCACCAGACTCGAACCCGCAGTCGAATCAACCCGGGCGGGAGTCGGGGGAGATCCGGGTCCCCCGGCGCTCGAGGGGCTGCCCGCGTTCGGGCCGGCAGCGACGGCTCAGACGGGCGGTACGAGATCAAGACCCGGGGCGCCCACTATTCGTCCTGCTACGACCTCCGCCTGAGCGGGGTCAGCCACGTCGGCGCTAACGAGGACGGGATCCACGAGCCCGGCGAACGGGTTCGAGTTCACTCGCTGATCGTCCGGAACACCGGCGGCATGCCCCTCCCCCAGCGACCGATCGAGATCCAGGCCGTGGCCAGCCAGTGGATCGAGCCCATGGGCCCACCGCTCGAGGCGCCCACCGGGCTGGTTCCGAACGAGACGACCCGCCTGAGCGGAGAGCTCCAGTTTCGAATCGGGGACTACCAAGCGGAGCGGCCCGGAGCCCCCTTCGGTCGCTCGTGTGAGATCGCGCTCCGGGCTCTGCTCCCAGCCGTCCAGCGGGATCTGCCCGAGTTCGCGCTAGACCTCCCTCCCGCTCAGGCTCGATTCCGAATCAAGTTCCCTGCCGTGGTCGAGACGCAGGCGAGCCCCCCAACGCTCGGGCCTAACGAGGTCATGCGGATCCGGGTCAGCCTGCGCAATGTCAGCCAGAGAGCCCTCGGCGCGGAGAGCGCAGGCCAGCGCGTGCTCGCGCTCAGCTTCTCGCTTCGCGAGAACGATCTCGGTGAGGGCGCGGTCCTGCTCGACGCCGAGGGTCTCCCCGCTGGCCCCGAGGGGGTCCGCTACTCCGTGGCCAGCCTCGGGCCTAGCGGCGAACAGGCGCTGGAGGTCCTGCTCGCGATTCGCCCCGAGGCCCCGCTCCGGGAGAGCGTCTCGGTGTGGGCTACGCTCGAACTCGGCTACCCCGACGAGCCCGAGCGCACACGCGACGTTCAGATCGTGGAGCACGTGACTCGGGTCGCGGCCGGCTACCAGACCGACCCAGAGGCGGACTTGCTCTTGGTCGTCAATCACACGATCTCGGCGGCGGCGACCGAGGTCCTCTTCGCCGCTGCTCGAAACGCGGGCTACCACCCGGCCGTCTGGGATCTCTCGCTTGAGGGACACCTCTGCCTCGAGGAGAGCGGACTCTTAGACGACTTCGCGGGCGGCGCGCTCGTGATCTGCGACGACTGGATCGACATCAACGCGACCGAGCGCGCGCAGGCCTCGGCCTTCGTGGCGCCCGCTGAGCTGCGGCGAGCCCTGGCCGCCAAGATCGGGGTCGCGTTCTTGGGCGAAGGCCTCCCGATCGCAGAGCTCCTGCTCGGCTCTGCGTCCGAGGCGCCCAGGGTCGAAGACCTCCTAGAGCACGTCGCCGCGAGCGACTGGGCGCTGGCTGCCCAGGCGATCTACACAAGCTGGCGGGTGTTCGGTGGCGCGCGAGAGACCGAGCTCGTCAAGGCCGCGCTTCGACTCCAGGACACACTCCGCGCTCGCTACCCCCTGCGTCGCTTTCTGCTCGTGCACACCTACGCCCCCGAGGTCTTTGCCCAGGCGGGAATGATCAAGTGCTGGACGCTCGGGACCCTCGAGGTCCGCGAGATCAGTGACGCCGCCTCCTCGGCGCTAGTTCGCCACGACGTCGACCGGGCCCAATTCGGAGCCGCGCTCCGCAGGATCCAGACGGACCTCCTCCTCCTGCGCCCTTTCGAGCGGTCCCTCGCGCTCTTTGAGGCCGAGCTCGCCTCCCGAGGCGCGAGCGCCGGATCTCGAGATCAGACCTCCCTCCTGAGCGAAGTGATCACGGCGGAGCTAGCCCTCGAGCAGCGCGAACTCGCCCACGTCCGCTGGCGTCGCGGACTCTCTAGCCAGCAGCTCGCAGACGCAGCCCTCCGCCACGTCGCGCTCGAGTCGGCCGCCGAGCGCTGGTTGGTCGGCGTCTTCCCGGACTCGCCGCGCGGGCAGGCCGTGATCGACCTGCTCGCCAAGATCCGCTACTTCGCCGAGGCCAATGTCCGCTGGTGGGAGTTGCTCCCGCCCTTCCGCTGGCTCCGCCGCCGAGTCAGCGTTCGCAACGCGACCCGCGACCTCGTCTCGCGAGTTATCTCAAGCGCCTACAAGGACAACGAGGACTGGAGTCGCCTGATCCACACCCTCGTGGACGACCGCGTCGAAGGCCTACACAGCGATCGCGCTCACGCGTCGGGCGACCCGAACGCGGCAGACTTCGCCGTGCAACACCTCCTCGCTCCCCTCAACGAGCCCTCGCGGACGACGTCTGCTGAGGTCCTCCTCTGCGACCAAGCGCGCCTCGAGAGCGGCCACGACAGGGCCAGCCGGCTCGCGGCCGAGGTCCAGGATCAACTCGAACGAGACCAGCTCATAGCGAACGCCGCATACGGCCGGCACCTCGCGCTCCACCCGTCAACGACCCGCGCGCTGCTCGACGAGGGAGCCGAGCCGAGCGCCGAGTCGCCACGAGCGGCTGGGCAGAAGCCGCCCCCGTGGTAAGACCCCCCATGCATACCCCGCGACTCCTGCTCTCTCTCTTCCTGGCCTGCTTCCTCGCGCCGGTCGCCCGCGCGGACGAGGAGTTCGTCTACGTCTCCTGCAGGGGCGAGCGTCGTATCGAGGCTTACGCGATCGGCTCAGACGGGAAGCTCAAACCGCTCGCGCAGACGCCCCTCCCGGGCGCGCCGGCCCCCCTCGCGCTCTCACCGGATCGAAAGCGGATCTACGCCGCCACGCAGCGGCGGGAGAACAAGGAGAAGATCGTCGAGATCGTGACGCTCCGCCGCGGCCCGACCGGCAAGCTCGTGATCGAGGCCGCCGCCAAGATCAGCCAGCGACCGGCCTACCTCCGCGTCTCACCCAAGGGCGAGTTCCTCCTCGCAGCCCACTACGGCGGCGGATTCACGACCGTGTTCTCGGTCCTCAAGGGGGCAGCGACTGGGACCCCGACCGATCGAGCCCACACCCGAGCCACAGCCCACTGCGCCGAGTTCGACCCCTCGGGGAGGTTCGTGTTCATTCCGCACACCAAGCCCAATCGGATCTACCAATACCGCTTCAACCCCAAGCGCGGCGAGCTCGTCCCCCTCACGCCGCCCTCGGTCGCCGGACCCGAGGCAGAGCGCCGCAGCCAACCCCGTCATCTGCGCTTCCACCCGACCCTCGCCCTGGCCTATACGTCCAACGAGCGCGGGGGTGGGATCAGCTCCTGGAGCCTGTCCAAAGAGGGGACCTTGACCCTCGTTCAGACGCTCTCGACGCTCCCCAAGGACTTCCGCGGCGAGAGCGCTGCCGCAGAGATTCGGATCACGCCCAACGGGCGCTTCGCCTATGTCTCGAACCGCGACAAGACCAAGAGCCAAGACGGCGCAGACACGATCGCCTGCTTCGCGATCGACGCGCTCGGCAAGCTGAGCGCGATCGGGCACGCGCCCGCACCTCGCTACCCGCGCTCGTTCAACCTGGCTGGGGAAGGCCGCCTCCTCTACGCCGCCGGTCAGCGCGACTCGCGCCTCGTGAGCTATCGAATCGGCGACGACGGCCGCCTGAGCGAGCTTGAGCGTCGGTCCGTCGGGAAGACCCCCTCCTGGGTGTTGGTCACCCGCTAGGACGCAGCCCTTGGCTGAACGAGGGCTCTGGACTTAACGCGGCGCTCGAGTTGCCGTCGAGGAGTCGGCTGGCCAGACTCAGAGCGATCGTGACGCCCCCACCCAGCAACCCAGTTCTGTGAGCGACCCCCGGCGATTGGGGGACTACGACCTCGTCGAGCAAATCGGGCGGGGGGCGTTTGGAGCGGTCTATCGCGGGCGCCAGCGCGCGACCGGCCGAGAGGTCGCGCTCAAAGTGCTCAGCCAACTCAAGGGCGAGGGCCCCCGGCTTCGGTTCGAGCGCGAGGGGCATGCGCTGGCTCGCCTCGACCACCCCTCGATCGTGCGAATCCACGCCGCAGTGTGGGAGGGCGAACGCCCTCACATTGCCCTCGAGCTGATCGACGGCGTCGACCTCGAACAGCGGCTCGAGCAATCCGGACCGTTCTCGCCAGAGCAGGCCCGCGACCTCCTCGTGCCCCTCGCCGACGCGGTCGCTCACGCCCACGAGCGGGGCGTCCTCCACCGCGACATTAAGCCGAGCAACGTGATCCTCTCGAACGTTGGGCGACCGATGCTCCTCGACTTCGGTTTAGCGTCCATCGCGGACACTGAGCGGCTCACCCTGAGCGGGCAAATGCTCGGGACGCCTTCCTACATGGCCCCCGAGCAGGCACGAGGGAAGTGGGACGAGCGGACCGACGTCTACGGCCTCGGCGCCCTGCTCTACGCCTGCCTGACCGGGGACCCGCCCGTCCACGGATCGACCTTGGCCGAATGCTTGGTCCAGCTGATGTCCGGCCCCGCGCCCGACCCTCGCGAGTTCGCTCCCAACCTCCCGACTCCCCTGGTCCAGGTTTGCCGACGCGCCCTGGCGAAGGACCCCAGTCAGCGATACGCGAGCGCGAGCGAGTTCGCCACAGCACTTCGCGAGGCGGACACAGCGCCGCGCAGGTTCGGTCCCGCGCTCGTGGTGGCTGTCTCCCTGCCAGCCCTCGCCCTGCCCCTGGTCACTTTCTTCCTCCTCCAAGGCGACC